>JALOPC010000252.1 GCA_025454095.1 Syntrophales bacterium
CCGGCCATCATGCAGGAGTGCCGGGCGATCGGCCACTGCCCCACGGGGCAGGCCGTCATCACGACGGGCGGGAACCTCAAGGCCCGATACGTCATCCACACGGTCGGGCCGGTGTGGGGCGGCGGGAACCGAAACGAGGCGGGCCTCCTGAGAAGCGCCTACCTCGAGAGTTTGAAGCTCGCCTCGACGAAGGGCCTGAAGAGCATCTCCTTCCCGGCCATCAGCACGGGCGCCTACGGCTATCCCCTCATCGACGCCGCGCGGATCGCCCTCCGGACGGCCGTCGACTATCTGAAGGATCATCCCGAGATCGAACGGGTGCGATTCGTGCTCTTCGGAAAGCCCCTGTTCGACATCTTCTCGGAAGAGCTCAGCAAGCTGACCTGACAGCCGCCGAGGCCCGTTCGGCGTGACTACTTCTTGAACAGAGCGTCGAGCCTGCTGCGGGCGTCCTCCTTCTTTACGGTCTCCCCCCTGCGCACCGCGTCGTCGGCGAAGGAAAAATAATCGCAGAAATTGCTGCGCTTTTTTTCGACCACCCGTTCGGCCTGGGGCTCGCGGCATTCGTTGTAGGCCCCGGGGCTGTAGAAGCCGCAGTTGAGGCACACGTGGAGGTCGGCCCCGCAGCGGGGGCACGTCTCCTGCCGTCCCACGGTCCTGTCGATCCGGATCTCGCCCCTGCAGGCATGGCAGCGTTTCATTCCCGCGCACCCCCTTGCTCCGGGTGCTTCCGTTTCGCCCCGGACCGCGTCCACTTGTCGATCTCCACGACGGCGATGACGGAGATCGACATCGCCACGATCAGCAGCCACTCCCCCCCCGCGATGGGCTCCGTCGACAGCAGCCACTGGAAGGGCGGCGCGTAGATCGCCGCCACGTGGGCCATCACCGAGGCCGCCAGCCCGTAAGCCAGGTACGGGTTGGTGAACAGCCCGATCTGGAAGATCGACTTCGTCTCGGAGCGGCTGTTCCAGGCCTGGAAGAACTGGAAGAAGACCATGGTGGTCATGGCGATCGTCCGCGCCTTTTCGAGCGACATCCCCGCCTGCAGCGCCCAGGAGAACTTGACGACGACCCCGGCCGAAATGAGCAGTCCCACGATGACCGTGCGCTGGACAAGGATCTTCGACATGATTCCCTCGGAGGGGTCCAGGGGGGGCCGCTGCACCACGTCCCGGTCCCCCGGCTCGAAGGTCAGCGCGATGACCTGGAAGCCGTTGGTCACGAGGTTGATCCAGAGCAGCTGCGACGCCGTGTAGGGGATCGGGATTCCCATGAGCACGCAGCCGAGAATGGAGCCGATGGCGGCCACTCCGGTGGGAATCAGGAAGAAGACGACCTTGCGGATGTTCTCGAAGACGACGCGCCCCTCCCGCACGGCGTGGAAGATGGCGGCGAAGTTGTCGTCGGTGACGACCATGTCCGAAGCCTCCTTCGCCACGTCCGTTCCCTTGCGGCCCATGGCGACCCCGAGGTGGGCGGCCCGCAGGGCGGGCGCGTCGTTGACGCCGTCCCCCGTGACGGCCACGACCTCCCCGTGGTCCATCAGCTGCCTGACGATCCGCAGCTTGTGGTGGGGTGCGACGCGGGCATAGACGGAAACCGTCTTCACCCGGTAGAAAAGGTCTTCGTCCGCCATCTCCTCGATCTCGCGGCCCGTGATCACGCGGTTGCCCGCCGTGTCGATGCCCACCGCCTTCGCGATGGCCAGGGCCGTCGTCGGGTGGTCGCCGGTGATCATGATGACCCGGATTCCCGCCCGGCGGCAGTCCCGGACGGCCTGCACCGCCTCCTCGCGAGGCGGGTCGATCATGGCCTGAATGCCGGCCAGCGTCAGGTCGTGCTGCACGTCCTCGTGCCTGAGCTCCGACAGGTCGTCGGGGGCCCGCTTGTAGGCCATGGCGAGCACGCGCATCCCTTCCGATGCAAACCGGTCCGATATTTTCAATATCTCTTCCGTGCGCAGGCCGTCGCGCTCCATGCAGGTGACGCAGAGCTCGAGGACCTTCTCGGGGGCTCCCTTGATGAAGATGTATTTCTCGTCCCCGTAGCGGTGCAGGGTCGCCATGTAGCCCCGGTCCGACTCGAAGGGGATGATGCCGATCTGCGGGTACCGGCGCTTCTCCTCCTCGGTCGGCAGGCCGGCCTTGGCGGCTGAGACAATCAGGGCCCCCTCCGTCGGGTCCCCGTTGACCCGCCAGACCCCGTCGTCCTCGTACAGGCTCGACTCGTTGCACAGCAGCCCCACGCGGAAGCACATGGCGAGGTGCTCGCGCTCGGACTCCGGCTTCGGGATCCAGTCGTGGAGGATCTCCCCTTTCGGCTCGTAACCGGTCCCCGTCAGCTCGAAGTGCCGCGCCCCGTCGAAGACGACCTTGACCGTCATCTCGTTTTTCGTGAGGGTCCCCGTCTTGTCGGTGCAGATGACCGTGGTGCTCCCCAGGGTCTCGACGGCCGGCAGTTTCCTCAGGATCGCGTTGCGCGCCGCCATGCGCTGCACGCCGACGGCCAGCGCGATCGTCAGCACCACGGGCAGCCCCTCGGGGATCGACGCCACGGCCGCCGCCACGACGGTCATGAACATCTCCCGGACGGGCTCCCCGACCGCAATGCCGGCCCCGAAGAGCGCCGCGGCCGCCGCGAGGACGTACAGGCCGATCCGGTTGGAGAAGCGGGCGAACTTCTCCTGCAGGGGAGCCCGGGCCGCCTTCGTCTCCCGGATCTCGTGGGCGATACCGCCGAGGACCGTCCTGGCCCCCGTCTCGATCACGACGCCCGTGCCCCGCCCGTTGACGACGACGGTGCCCATGAAGGCGATGTTGCGCTGGTCGCCGGGCGTGAGGTTCGACTCCGGGATCGCATCGGCGAATTTCTCGGCCGGGACGGATTCCCCCGTGAGCAGCGACTCGTCGATGCGCATCTCGACGGCGGCCACCAGCCGGATGTCGGCGGGCACCTTGGCGCCCGAGGCGAGCAGGACGATGTCGCCCGGCACGAGCCCCTCGCTGCTGATCTCCTTCTCCCGGCCCTCGCGCACGACGCGGGCCTGGGGGACGATCATCTTCTGAAGGGCCCGGACGCTCTCCTCGGCCCGGCTCTCCTGGATGAAACCGATGACCGCGTTGAACAGCAGGACGGCCGCGATGACGATCGTGTCCTTGTACTCGGCCAGGACGAAAGTCACGACAGCGGCGATGAGGAGGATGTAAATCAGGGGGCTTGCGAATTGGCGCAGGAGGATGACGATCCGGCTCACCCGCTTGGCTTCGGGCAGTCGGTTCAGCCCGTGAGATTCGAGCTTGTCGGCCGCCGTCTTTTCATGGAGCCCCGAAAGGCCTGTGCCGAGTTCGCGGAAGGTCTCCTCCGCCGTCTTCCGATACCAGGGCGATTGGGCCATACGGATTCTGCCTCGCGCGACGCGTGAAGTGTAGCACACCTGATGCCCTCCCGGCCAGCCGGCTCGTCGGGTTTTCGTTCCTTTGATTTTTTCCCCATCCTTCTCTATAGTATAGGCAGTGCAGCCGTTGAGTCCTGGCAAGGAGTTCTTCGAAAGGATCGGGATAGAGCCATGATCGTCGGCGTCCCCAGGGAAATCAAGGATCAGGAGTTCCGGGTGTCCATGACCCCCGGAGGGGTGCGTCTGCTTCGCGAGGCCGGTCACCGCGTTCTGGTGGAGGCA
>JALOPC010000253.1 GCA_025454095.1 Syntrophales bacterium
GTCTTCATGGACTACGGGAAAATCCTCGAGGAGGCCCACCCCGAGGAGTTCTTCAAGAACCCGAAGCACGAACGGGCCCAGCAGTTCCTGAAAGAGATCCTGTCACCCATGCATTAGGCTGACAATCCGATTCCGGAGGAAAACCCAAAAAGGAGGATGGACATGAAGAAGATTCTGGCATTTGCACTGACCGTTGCCTTCGTGGCCGGCCTGGCGGGAATCGCCCTGGCCGAGGACACCTACGACATCGTCAAGAAGAGAGGCACCCTGATCGTCGGCACGAAGGACGCCTCGCCCGGGTTCGGCTACATCGACCCCAAGACGCGCCAGATCGTGGGCTACGACTGCGACTTCGCGGCCTACCTGGCCAAGAAAATGGGCGTGAAGCTCGAGCTCAAGGGCGTCACCTCGGCAGCCCGCATTCCCCAGCTCCAGGCCGGCAACATCGACCTGGTCATCGCGACGCTGACCTGGACGGCCGAGCGGGCCAAGCAGGTTGACTTCTCCTACACCTACTTCCTCACGGGGCAGAAGTTCCTCGTGAAGAAGGGCACCGTGAAAAGCCTCGCCGACCTCGACGGCAAGAAGATCGGGACGGCCAAGGGCACCACCTCGGAGCAGAACGCCTCCAAGGCCCTGCCCAAGGCGACGATCCTCTCCTTCGACGACTATCCCCAGGCCTTCCTGGCCCTGCAGCAGGGCAAGGTCGTGGCGGTGACCACGGACGAGTCGATCCTGGCCGGCATCCTCGGCAAGGCCCCCAACAAGGAGCAGTTCGAGATCGCCGACATCCGGATCTCCGACGAGCCCTACGGGATCGCCATGCGCAAGGACAGCCCCAAGATGCTGAAGTTCGTCAACGACACGCTCCTCGAGATGGAGAAGAACGGCGAAGCCAAGAAGATCTGGGACAAGTGGTTCAACCCCAAGAGCGACCAGCCCATGGAGCGCGGCAAGTTCAAGATCACGGCGGACCGGAAGTAACCGTCGTTCATTCGTTTCATCGCTTGTTTTGACCGGCAGCCGTCCGCATCCGCCCGTCAGGAGGGTGCGGACGGCTCCTTTTTCGCGACCCGGCCGTGCGGAACGCGGCCGGGAAGGACACATCCAGCGGCAGCGGAAACATGTTCAATTACCAGTTTGACTGGTCCGTCGTCCTCACCGGGCAGTACGCCCAGTGGATCGTCGACGGCATCAAGGTCACCATCCAGCTCTCGGCGGTGTCGATCGTCCTGTCGTTCCTGATGGGCCTGCTCATCGCCGTCATGCGGCTGAGCAATGTCGGGCCCATCCGATGGTTCGCCCAGGGCTATCTCGAGTTCATCCGCAACACGCCTTTGCTGGTTCAGTTCTTCTTCTGGTACTTCGGCTCCTACCAGATCCTGCCGCAGGGAGTGAACGACTGGCTCAACGCCCGGGACTTCGAGTTCTCCGCGGCGGTCATCGCGCTGACCATCTACACCTCGGCCTTCATCGCCGAGGACATCCGCTCGGGCATCCGCTCCATCCCGAAGGAGCAGATGGAGGCGGCCCGCAGCTCCGGCTTCTCCTACGTTCGCTCCATGCAGTACATCATCCTGCCCCAGGCCGTGCGGCTCACGATCCCGCCGCTCATCAGCCAGTTCCTGAATCTGACCAAAAACTCGTCGCTCGCCATGACGATCGGCGTCGCCGAGCTCACGTACCAGGCCAGGCAGGTGGAGAGCTATACCTTCAAGGGCTTCGAATCCTTCACGGCGGCCACCCTCGTGTACCTGACGCTGTCCGTCGTCATCACGGCCCTCGTGACGCTGTACGACAAGAGAGTTCTGTCTCCGACGGGGATGAAATAAACCATGGACGGCTGGTTCGGATTCCAGGTCATCTGGGACAACATCGAGCACTTCCTGGTGGGACGCTACCCCCACGGCCCCATCGGCGGGCTTGCGCTCACGATCTGGCTGGCCGTGGTGTCCTGCGCTCTCTCGATCGTCATCGGCATCTTCACGGGCCTGCTGTGCGTCTCCCAGAACCGCTTTATCCGATACCCGGTGCTGACCGTCGTGAACACGATCCGGGGGATCCCCCTGCTGATGGTCATCTTCTGGATGTACTTCCTGCTGCCGGCCTTCATGGGGATGGTCGTGGCGGAGAGCTGGACGGTCATCGCGGCGCTCACCGTCTTCACCTCGGCCTACATGTCGCAGATCGTCCAGGCCGGCATCGAAGGCATCCCCAGGGGCCAGACCGAGGCGGGGCTTTCGACAGGGCTGTCCCGGTGGCGGGTGATGGTGTACATCGTCCTGCCCCAGGCTGTCAGGAATATGATCCCCTCTTTCGTGAACCAGCTCGTGTCCCTCATCAAGGACACCTCGCTCGCCTTCATCGTCGGTGTCGCCGAGCTTACCCACGTGGCCACCCAGGTGAGCAACCGCACGATGATCTACCCGGCCCAGATCTTTCTCTTCATCGCCGTCATCTACTTCATCCTCTGCTTCATGCTGACGAGCTACTCGCGGCATCTGGAACAGAAGCTCGCCTACCGCAAGGGCATCTGACCCTTCGCCTTTTGCCTTGACCCCGCCGCCCGCCGCCCGTAATATCCCCTCGGCGAAAAACCGCTCGAAAGGGGGAAGCGATGTCCGACGGGAAAATGTACGACATCCCGCTCGAGGTGCGGGCGCAGGTCATGGCGGGGCTGGCCCTGGCCTGGGACGGCCAGTGGTTTCTGAAGGTGAACGACAAGTTCGGGTGGGACACGGCGGCCGAGATCAACCTTCGAACGCGCCACGCCTTCGGCCGGCTCGAGATGCGCAGCACCCTGCTGGCCCTGGGGAAAAAGAAAGCCGAGAGCCTGGTGGACGCCCTCGAGGTCTGGCAGGCCTACTTCCGGATGTTCGGTGCCGACCGCGGCGTCTTTGCGGGAGATTACGCGATCGAGGGCGACACCCTCGCGGTTACGGTGCACAAGTGCGCGGCCCGGGAAGGAGCCAAGCGGGCAAAATTGGAAAAGGACGTCCAGGCCTGTCTCACCTGCGAGCAGCTCTGGCAGATCTGGTTTTCGTCCCTGCTGCCCGATCACGAGGTGAGCCAGGAGACGATCGCCCGTATGGGCTTCGGAGACTCCGCCTGCCGCTTCCGCGTCACGGCACAAGAAAAAAGGTCTCGGGTATAGGGGACCGGGTATAGGGGCTGAAGGTGTAAAAGATTGTATTATGAACGAAATCTTCTTCCTTCCCGATACCCTAGACCCGATACCCGATACCCCTCTTCATGTACCCTAGACCCGTGACCCTTTTCTTAATCTGCCGCTTGCCGTGCCTGCTTGATGTGCCGCCGGGCGCGGACAAACTCGAACACGCTGGGCAGGACGGAGAGCACGATGATGGCGAGGATCACCATGGTG
>JALOPC010000254.1 GCA_025454095.1 Syntrophales bacterium
GAAGGTGGCGGACCTGGTGGCGGAGATCGCGGCGGCCTCCTCGGAGCAGGCCCAGGGGATCGACCAGATCAACAAGGCCGTGGCGGAGATGGACAAGGTGACCCAGCAGACGGCGGCCAACGCCGAGGAGTCGGCCTCGGCCTCGGAGGAGATGAACGCCCAGGCCGAGCAGATGAAGGACATCGCCTCCGGGCTCCTGCGCATCATCGGCAGCGGGGCGTCGAAGAATGCCGGAATCGTTCCGTTGGAGGCGGTGCAAGCAGGCTCTCCCGGCGTCAAGGCCCCCCTCCTGGCCCGGCTGAAAGCCTCCCGGGGAAAAGACCCCGCAGCGGCCGCAGGCCGCAAGCCGTCCAGACCCGAGGACGTGATTCCTCTCGAGAAGGGCGATTTCAAGGATTTCTGAGAAAGGGACACGGTAGGCTTGCGGGCGATCCGTGAACAGCACAGCGCGGAATGATCCTGGAACTGCGAGACACGGAATTCGAAAAGATCAGCCGGCTGGTATACAGCCACTGCGGCATACACCTGCACGACGGCAAGAAGGAACTCGTCAAGGCGAGACTGAGCAAACGGATCCGCGAGGGGAATTTCCGGTCCTTTGCCGACTACTACGACTACGTGAAAACCGGCGAGGGAACCGACGAGTTCATCGCCATGATCGATTCCCTCTCGACGAACCTGACAAGTTTCTTCCGGGAGGACGGGCACTTCCGGGCTCTCTCCCGGATCGTCCCGGAGCTCATCCGCGAGGGGGCGAGGCGGGGAAGGCCTCGGCTCAGCCTCTGGAGCGCCGGCTGCTCCTCCGGAGAGGAGCCCTACACGATGGCCGTCACGGCCCTCGAGGCCGCGCAGGGCACGGGGGCCGACATCCGCATCCTGGCCACCGACATTTCGACGCGGGTCCTCAAGAAGGCCGGGCAGGGCATCTACCCGGCGGAGCGGGTCAAGTCCGTCCCTCCCGACCTGCTGCGGCGGTATTTCCAGGTCGGCCAGGGCAACTGGGCGGGCTATTACCGCGTGAAGAAGGACGTGCGGGATCTCGTGCGCTTCGAGCGCTTCAACCTCATGGACCCCCCGGCGCCGGGTGACCCCTGCAACGTGATCTTCTGCCGCAACGTGATGATCTATTTCGACAAGAAAACCCAGGAGGGTCTGGTGAACCGCTTCCACGGCCGCCTGGCCAGGGGAGGCTACCTCTTCATCGGCCACTCCGAGAGTCTCACGGGACTCAGTCATGCGTTCCAGTACCTCGAGCCGAGCCTGTACCGGAAATAGGAATTTATGGCGGAGCACGTCATCGGCATATCCGACCTCAAGGTCACGAACAACCCCGCAGACTCGATGATCACGTATGCCCTGGGGTCGTGCATCGCCGTGGCCGTCTACGACCCGGCGGCGAAGGTGGGGGGGCTGCTGCACTACATGCTCCCGGACTCGACGCTGGATGCCGCCAAGGCGAAGGAGGCGCCCGGCATGTTCGCCGACACGGGAATCCCGCTGCTCTTCAAGTCCTGCTACAAGCTGGGGGCGGAAAAGAAGCGCATGGTCGTGAAGGTGGCCGGCGGGGCCAGCATCCTCGACGAGTCGAATTTCTTCCGGATCGGGCAGAAGAACATCATGGCCATGCGAAAGCTCTTCTGGAACAACAACGTCCTCATCGACGCCGAAGACACGGGCAAGAACGTCAACCGCACGGTGAAACTCGACCTGGGCACGGGCAAGGTCTGGGTCAAGCGGGCGGGCGGCCCGATGGAGGAGCTATGAAGCTCAACAAGCGGATCCTGAAGTCCATCCAGTCGCTTCCGCCCTTCCCGGTGACGATCCAGAAGGTCATGGCCCTGGCCGGCGACCCCGACTCGTCGCTCACGGAACTGGCCGCCGTGATCCGGCTCGACCAGGCCATCACGGCCAATATCCTGCGGATCTGCAACTCGGCCTACTTCGGCCTGCGGAGGCCCGTGGACAACGTGGGCGACGCCATCATGCACATGGGCAAGAAAAATGTCCTGCGGGCCGTCATGGCCGCGGGGCTCTCGCGGTATTTCCGCACCGCGAAGGGCTACGAGGTCAAGGGGGGCGATCTCTGGGAGCACGCCGTGGCGGTGGCGCTCATGTCCCAGATCTGCGCCGCGAAGATCTCGAGCCCCGACGATCCCCGGCTGTTCACGGCGGCGGTGCTGCACGACATCGGGAAGATGGTGATGGGAGAATTCGTGCACGAGGCCTGGCAGAAGATCCAGGAACTCACGGAGAGGCAGCAGTACTCCTTCCTGGAGGCCGAGGAGGAGGTCCTCGGCGTCAACCACGCCGTGCTGGGCGGGGAGATCGCCCTGATCTGGAAGTTTCCCGACGAGATCCTCAAGGCGATCGCCTTCCATCACCGGCCGGACCTGCTGGCCGACGGCGACGTCGTGCCCTGGATCGTCTATCTGTCCAACCAGGTCTGCCACGTCATGGGGATCGGCGTGGGGACCGACGCACTGGCCTACCGTGCCGTCGGGGACGTAGCCGGGCGGTTTCAGCTCAAACAGCGGGATCTCGAGGACATGATGGCCCGGCTTCACCGGAGCATGCAGGAAGCGCGGGAGCTGGTCAACATCGTCTCGGGGCCCGGAGGCAACGGGAAGGGCTAAACGGAGGGAACCATGTCCTTCAATCTGCTCATCGTCGATGATTCGAGTTCGATGCGGTCCGTCGTGAAGAAGATCGTCGACCTGTCGGGCGTTGGGGTCAACCAGCTTCTCGAGGCGGAAAACGGCCGCAGGGCCCTCGAAGTACTCGGGGACAACTGGGTGGATGCCGTGATCCTCGATATCAACATGCCGGAGATGAACGGCCTGGAGCTTCTGCAGCGGATGAGCGAGGATGCCCTCCTGAAGAACATTCCCGTGGTCATGATGACCACCGAGGCCAGCGAGGCCCATGTGAAAACCGCCTTCGAACTGGGTGCGAAGGGCTTCATCCGGAAACCCTTCCTGCCCGAGGAAGTCCGCACGATGCTCCTCGGGGTGCTCGGGTTCGACGACAAGGGGGACTATGGAGAACGTCAAAGAGATCCTGGCGGCGTCGATTTTTGAGGTCTTCGAGAGGATGTTCTTCATCTTTCTCGAGCCCGGGGGCTCCCCGCCGATCCCCGACTGCGAAGCGGCGATCCGGTTCGACGGACCGCGGCGGGGGACGATGCGCATCCTCTTCACCCGCCCCGTGGCCCGGCTCATGGTTCGCAACATGCTCGGGCTCGACAACGGGGCCGTCACGGAGCCGCACGTGGCGGATTGCGTCAAGGAGGCCGCCAACATGGTCTGCGGGAATTTCCTCGTGCACCTCGATGCGTCGAAGAAATTCACCATGTCGCTGCCCGAGTTTTCGGCA
>JALOPC010000028.1 GCA_025454095.1 Syntrophales bacterium
GAGGTCATCGCCTTCGCCGCCGACGTGGGTCAGAAGGAGGAGCTTGACGGCCTCGAGCAGAAGGCCATCAAAACGGGCGCCAGCAAGTGTTTCATCGAGGATTTGCGCGAGGAGTTCGCGCGGGACTTCGTGTTCCCCATGCTGCGGGCCAACGCCATCTACGAGGGGACCTACCTGATGGGAACCTCCATCGCGCGGCCGCTCATCGCCAAGAAGCAGATCGAGATCGCCCACCGCGAAAACGCCGACGCCGTGTGCCACGGCGCCACGGGCAAGGGCAACGACCAGGTGCGCTTCGAGCTGACCTACATGGCCCTCGACCCGGACATTCGGATCATCGCGGCCTGGCGCGACGACAACTGGACATTCACGTCGCGGGAGGACATGATCAACTTTGCGGCCAAGCACAACATCCCGCTCCCCGTCTCGAAGGACAAGCCCTACAGCTCGGACCGCAACTCCCTGCACATCTCCCACGAGGGCGGCATCCTGGAGAACCCGTGGAACGAGCCGACGGAGGACATTTTCACGATTTCCGTTTCCCCCGAGAACGCTCCCGACAAGCCGGTCTACGTGGAGATCGACTTCGAGAAGGGGAACCCCGTGGCGGTCGACGGCAAGACGATGAGCCCGGCCGTCCTGCTCGACCACCTCAACACGGTGGCCGGCGCCAACGGCATCGGGCGCGTGGACATGGTGGAGAACCGTTTCGTGGGCATGAAATCGCGCGGCGTCTACGAGACCCCCGGCGGGACGGTGCTCTGGGCGGCGCACCGGGCCGTCGAGACGATCACCATGGACCGCGAGGTGATGATCATGCGCGACGGGATGATCCCCAAGTACGCTCAGCTCGTCTACAACGGCTTCTGGTACTCGCCCGAGATGAAAGCCCTGCAGCAGTTCATCGACGCCACGCAGGAAAACGTCACGGGCACGGCGCGCCTGAAACTCTACAAGGGCAACTGCATCGTCGTGGGCCGCAAGTCGCCCAACTCGCTCTACAGCGAGGACATCGCCTCCTTCGAGAAGAGCGGCGGCTACGAGCAGAAAGACGCCACGGGGTTCATCCGGCTCAACGCCCTGCGGCTTCGCATTGCGGCCTACCTCCGGAAGAAGAAAGGCTGAGCCGCAAGGCACAAGCCTCAAGGCAATAAAATCCCCCTCCGTCCCCCTTTTGCAAAGGGGGATGAAGGGATGGTCCGAAGTGGGCCATGGTCTTTTACCTGGACCCTATACCCGATACCCTAGACCCTTTCTTTTTGGTGGTGCATGGGCGGAAAAACACGGAGAAAGCTCTGGAGCGGGCGGTTCAGCGGGGAGACGAACCGACTCGTGGAGGTCTTCACGGCGTCGCTTCCTTTCGACGCGAGACTCTTCGACCACGACATCGAGGGCAGCATCGCGCACTGCCGGATGCTCGACAGGCAGGGCATCATCCCCCCGGCCGACGCGGCGAGGATCGTCGAGGCCCTGGGCGGGATCCGGGAGGAGATCCGATCGGGCGCATTCCGGTTCGTGCAGACCGACGAGGACATTCACATGGCCGTCGAGCGGGGTCTCATCGAGCGGATCGGGCCCGTCGGGGGAAAGGTTCACACGGGCCGGAGCCGCAACGACCAGGTCTCCACCGACATGCGGCTCTATCTCCGGGGCGAGATCGGGGACATTCTCACCCTCGTGGCCGGTCTGCAGAGGACGTTCCTCGACCTGGCCAGGCGGGAAGTGGACACGATCCTGCCGGGATACACCCACCTGCAGAAGGCACAGCCGGTGCTCCTTGCGCACTACCTGCTCGCCTTCCGGGAGATGCTCGAGCGCGATGCGCAGCGGTTCGCAGAGTGCCTGGAGCGGGTGAACGTCATGCCCCTGGGCTCGGCCGCCCTGGCGGGGACGAGCCTGCCGCTCGACCGGAAATACACGGCGAAGCTGCTTGGTTTCCGGGCGCTCACGGCCAACAGCATGGATGCCGTATCGGACCGGGATTTCGTGGCCGAGTTCATCTTCGACGCGGGCCTTCTCATGATGCACCTGAGCCGCCTGTGCGAGGACCTCATCATCTGGTCCTCCGGTGAATTCGGGTTTGTCGAGATCGCCGACGCCTACACGACGGGCTCGAGCATCATGCCGCAGAAGAAGAACCCCGACGTGGCGGAACTCGTCCGGGGCAAGACCGGGCGGGTCTACGGCAACCTCGTGCGGGTGCTCACGATCCTGAAGGGGCTGCCCATGACCTACAACCGGGACCTGCAGGAGGACAAGGAACCCCTGTTCGACACCGTGGACACCGTGAAGGCAAGCCTCATGGTGCTGATCGGGATGGCCGGCAACCTCGGCTTCAACCGGCAGCGAATGCTGGAGGAAGCCGCGAAGGGCTTCTCGACGGCCACCGACGTGGCGGAATACCTCGTCACGAAGGGGGTGCCCTTCCGGGAAGCCCACGGGATCGTCGGCCGGCTCGTGGCCTACTGCATCGCAAAAGAAAAAGGGCTCGAGGAGATCAGCCTGAGGGAGTTCCGGAAGTTCTACACGGGATTCGACGACGGCGTCTATGCCGTCATCCCGGTGAAGAAGGCCGTCAACGCCCGGGTCACCCTGGGAGGGACGGCCAAGAGGGAAGTGCTCCGGCAGATCCAGGAGGCGGAGAAAAAAACGGGTCCGGGGCCCAGGGCCCGGGGGACAGGGAAAAGACAGGCAAAATGAAAAGAACGCGCTTGTGGAGATGGGCTGCCGTCATTATAATGGGCCTCTTTTTGCTGTCCGGCGCCGCGTGCGGAAAGAAGGGCGATCCCGTCCCGCCGGAGCAGCCGAAAGGGAATGCGGGTTCGGAGCGGCCGGAGAAGCCGGCCGGACCGGTTCCACTCCGCTAGCACAGGCATCGACAGGGGTTCGGGATGAACGACTTCAACTATCGCGAGGACAGGCTCTGGTGCGAAGACGTGCCCGTCGAGGTGATCGCCGAGAAAGTCGGCACGCCGTTCTACCTGTACAGCCGCAAGACCCTGCTGCAGCACTTCCGGGTCTTCGACGCGGCACTCCAGGATATCCCCCACATGATCTGCTATGCGGCCAAGGCAAACTCGAACCTGGCCATCATGCGGCTCTTCGTCAAGGAGGGGGGCGGCGTCGACATCGTCTCCGGCGGGGAGCTCTACCGGGCGCTCCAGGTCGGGGCGGACCCCGGAAAGATCGTCTATTCCGGGGTGGGCAAGCGGGTCGACGAGATCGACTTCGCCCTGCGCTCGGAGATCCTCATGTTCAACGTGGAGTCCTCGGAGGAACTGGGGGTCATCAACGAGAGGGCGGGCCTCATGGGGAAGAAGGCGCGCATCTCGCTGCGCATCAATCCCGATGTGGACCCCAAGACGCATCCCCACATCTCGACGGGGCTGAAGTCCAACAAGTTCGGCATCAACATCGAAAAGTCGCTCGACGAGTACCGGAGGGCCCGGACGCTGCCCCACGTGGAAATCATCGGCGTCGACTGCCACATCGGCTCCCAGGTGACGCAGATCTCCCCCTTCATCGACGCGCTGGAGCGGCTGAAGAAACTCATCGCCCGGCTGCGGGATGACGGCATCGAGATCCGGTACCTGGATCTCGGCGGGGGCCTGGGGATCACCTACAACGAGGAGATGCCGCCCCACCCGGAGGAATACGCCCGGGCGGTCATCGACTCGGCGCGCGATCTCCAGGTGACCTTCATCTTCGAGCCCGGGCGGGTGATCGTGGGCAATGCGGGGATCCTCGTCTCGCGGGTTCTCTACACCAAGGGCAACGAGGAGAAGAACTTCGTCATCGTCGACGCGGGGATGAACGACCTGATCCGGCCGAGCATCTACGGCTCCTACCACCAGATCCAGCCCGTCGTGCTGAAAGACCGCGGGAGCTTCCTGGCCGACGTGGTTGGCCCGATCTGCGAATCGGGCGACTTCCTCGCGAAGGGGCGCATGATCCCGAAATTCGAGCGCGGCGACCTCCTGGCCGTGATGAGTGCCGGCGCCTACGGGTTCTCCATGGCCTCGAACTACAACTCCCGGCCGCGGATTGCCGAAGTCCTGGTGACGGGCAAGAAGTTCCACGTCATCCGCAGGCGCGAGGAGTACACGGACCTGGTCAAGGCGGAGAAAGTTCCGGCATATTTGAAATAAAAGGGTATCGGGTCTTGGGAATCGGGTATCGGGGTGGAAGAAGATTTCTTCTTAAACAATCTCTAACACCTCCGGCCCCTATACCCTATACCCGAGACCCAATACCCCGTATTTTGCCACGGAGTGGCCCATGATTGAATTCTACAAGATCCAGGGAAGCGGGAACGACTTCATCCTCATCGACAACCGCGAGAATGCGCTGCGGGATGTGGGGAAGATCGACGACTTCGTCAAAACGGTCTGCCGGCAGCACACCGCCGTCGGGGCAGACGGCCTCATCGTCATCGAGAGTTCCGACAAGGCCCATTTCCGCTGGCGTTTCTTCAATGCCGACGGCAGCGAGGTGGAGATGTGCGGCAACGGGGGCCGATGCGCGGCGCGCTTCGCCGTCATCAAGGGGATCGCGCCCTCGACGATGTCCTTCGAGACCCGGGCCGGGATCATCGACGCCGAGGTGACGGGCGAAACGGTCAAGCTGCGTCTGACGGACCCGAAGGACCTGCGCAAGGCGTACACGATCGACCTCGACGGCGCGGCCACCCTGGTGAACAGCGTCAACACGGGGGTTCCCCACGTGGTGGCCTTCGTCAACGACGTCGACGGCCACGACGTCTTCAACATGGGCAGGACGATCCGGTACCACGGGGAGTACAAGCCCGCCGGGACGAACGCCAACTTTGCCCGGGTGCTCGGCCGTCACCGGATCAAGCTGCGGACCTACGAACGCGGCGTGGAGGACGAGACGCTGGCCTGCGGGACGGGGGCCGTGGCGACCGCCCTGATCGCCGCGTGGACGGGACTCGTTGACAGCCCCGTGGATGTTCTGGTAAGAAGCGGGGAAACGCTGAAAATCCACTTCGTGAAGACGGGGGCGGGATTCGAAACCGTATACCTCGAGGGGGGCACGACGGTGGTGTACCAGGGCTTCCTCTGGGACGAGGCGTACCATCCGGTCGGACTTTAGCGGTCGCGCGGCCAGAAGCCTGCGAGATCCGGACAACGGAGGATATGCGGCGCGAAGTTAAGAAGTTAGGAAGTTATGAAGTTAGGAGAAGAGAAAATTCCCATTCTTAGCTTCCTAACTTCCCAGCTTCCTAACTTCACACACGCATGCGGTGTTGATTAACAAAGGGCGGTGGGGTATAAGCCGCTGCAAGACCACGGTTAGTCAGATACGAGGAGGGAAGTGAAGTATGGGAGCTATGTTCAAAGGCGCAATCGTCGCCATCGCGACACCCTTCAAGAAGGGAAAGGTGGATGAGGAGGCCCTGAGGGGACTGATCGAGTTCCAGATAAAAAATGGGACCGACGGCATCGTCCCCTGCGGCACGACGGGCGAGTCCCCGGTGCTGTCCCACAAGGAGCACGACCGGGTCATCGAAATCACCGTGAATGCCGTCAAGAAGCGGGTACCGGTCATCGCCGGCACGGGCTCCAACAGCACCGATGAGTGCATCCGGCTCACCCGGCATGCCTACGAGGTCGGGGCCGACGGGGCGCTGATTGTCGCCCCCTATTACAACCGGCCGACCCAGGAAGGGCTCTACCAGCACTACAAGCTCGTAGCCGAGACGGTGCCCATCCCCATCATCGTCTATAACATTCCGAGCCGGACGGGAGTGAACATCACCCCGGACACGATGGCGAAGCTCTCGAAGATCAAGAACATCGTCGGCGTGAAGGAAGCCGCCGGCTCTCTTCAGCAGATGCAGGAGATGATCACGGCCTGCGGTCCGAACTTCTCCGTTCTCTCGGGCGATGACTTCTTCACGTTCCCCCTGATGTGCATCGGCGGCCACGGGATTATCTCCGTCGCCTCCAACGTGGCCCCCGCCGCCGTGGCGGAACTGGTCGACACCATCGCGGCCGGCAAGTTCAAGAAGGCAAAAGAGCTTCACTACAAGCTCACGCCGCTGGTCAACTCCCTCTTTGTGGAAACCAACCCGGCGCCTGTCAAGGCGGCGCTCTCCATGATGGGCATGATCCAGTACGAGATCCGGCTTCCCCTCGTGAAGTTGAGCGATGCCAACTACGAGAAGCTCAAGCAGGCCATGAAAGCGTTCGGGCTCATCAAGTAGTGCGCGGTTCGGTGTGATCGTGGAGCCCGTCTGAAAAGCGGGCTCCATTTTTATACGCTCAACGGTTCGCGGTGAACGGAAAAGGAAGGGAGGGGCGACATGGTTAAGGCAATCGTCATGGGAGCCGGCGGGAAGATGGGCGGCAGGATCGCGTCCATCGTCAACATGACGGACGGCATCGAGATCGCGGCCGCCGTCGAGAAGGCGGGACACCCCCTCATCGGGCAGGACGTGGGGGAGATCCTCGGGTTGGGAAAGAAAGGCGTCCCGATCGTGCCGGGCCTCGAGGCGGCCATCGGCAAGGGCGACGTCGTCATCGATTTCACCCACCACGATGCCTCCGTGGAGCACCTGCGGATTGCCGCCGAGAACAAGAAGGCCATCGTCATCGGGACGACGGGGTTCACGGCCGAGCAGATGGCGACGGTCCGGGAGATCGCCCCGAAGACCCGCTGCGTGCTGGCCCCCAACATGAGCGTCGGCGTCAACGTGATGTTCAAGGTGCTCGAGTATGTCACCGGCATCGTCGGCGAGGATTTCGACATCGAGATCATCGAGGCCCACCACAATCTCAAGAAGGACGCCCCCAGCGGCACGGCCATGAAAATGGCCCAGATCATCGCGGCGGCCCTCAATCGCGACCTCGACAAGGAGGCCGTCTACGAGCGCAAGGGCATGATCGGGGCGCGCACGAAGACCGAGATCGGCATCCAGACGATCCGCGCCGGCGACATCGTCGGCGAGCACTGGATCGTCTACGGGGGACTCGGCGAGCGGCTCGAGTTCATCCACCGGGCCCACAGCCGCGACAACTTCGCCAAGGGCGCCGTCCGGGCCGCGAAGTGGATCGTGGGCCAGTCCAACGGGTTTTACGACATGCAGGACGTCCTGGGATTGAAGAAGTAAGCCTCACGGCAGGAAAAATCCCCCTGCCTCCCCCTTTGTAAAAGGGGGATTTTATGGAGACAACACCGATTCGGAAGGAGAGAACCGTGCAGATCGCCGACAGACTGTCCAAGATCCCCCCGTACCTGTTCATGGAGCTGCGCAAGAAGATCAACAAGGCGAAGGCCGACGGCGTCGACGTCATCAGCCTTGCCATCGGGGACCCCGTCGAGCCCACGCCGGAGAGCATCATCGACGAGCTCTGCCGGACCGCGCGCATCCCCGAGAACCACCGCTACCCCACGGACGAGGAGAAGGGCATGTACGCCTTCCGGGAGGCCGTCGCCGCATGGTACCGGGAGCGCTACGGCGTCACCCTGAACCCGGCCGACGAGGTCCTGGGGCTGATCGGGTCCAAGGAAGGATGCCACCACTTCATCTTCGCCTGCACGAACCCCGGGGACATCGTCCTCATGACGGACCCGGGCTACCCGGCCTATCGGGCGAGCATCCTCATGGGAAACTGCGAGCCCTACTCCATGCCCATGCTTCCCGCGAACGACTACTTCCCCATCTTCGAGGACATCCCGAAGGACGTCGTCAAGCGCGCGAAGGCCATGTTTCTCAACTACCCCAACAACCCCACGGGGGCCTGCGGGTCGCGGGAGTTTTTCAAGAAGGCCGTCGCCTTCGCGAAGCAGAACGGCATCGCCATCTGTTACGACAACCCCTACAGCGAAGTGGTCTTCGAGGGGCAGGAGCGGCTGAGCTTCCTCTGCGTCGACGGGGCCAAGGACGTGGCGGTGGAGCTCAACTCGCTCTCGAAGCCCTACAACATGACGGGCTGGCGCATCGGCATGGCCATGGGGAATCCCCAGATCGTCGCCGCCATCAGTAAGGTGAAGGAGAACACCGACTCGGGCATCTTCAACGCCGTCCAGTTTGCAGGCATCCAGGCGCTCAAGCAGGAGAACGAAAACATCACCCGCATGCTCGGGATCTACCGCAAGCGCCGGGAACTCGTTCTCGGGACGCTCAAGAAGATCGGGATCGACTTCAAGGCCCCCAAGGGGACCTTTTACCTGTGGATCCCCGTGCCGAAGGGCATGACCTCGCTGGAGTTCACGGACCGGCTTTTCGAGAAGACGGCCGTCGTCGTGGCGGCGGGCCCCGCCTACGGGAAGTACGGCGAGGGGTTCATCCGGATCTCGCTGACGGTCCCGGACGCCCGGCTGAAGGAAGCCATGGCGAGGATCGAGAAGGAGTTCGGCGGATAACGAAACCGGCGCAAGCAAAGGGCATCAAGCAACAAGGGAAAGGAAATCCCCTTCGATCCCCCTTTATGAAAGGGGGAAGCCATGAAGACCCCCCCTTTGAAAAAGGGGGGCAGGGGGGATTTGAAATCCCTGCTGCTTCATGCTCCGGACGTATAGTCGCGGACGAGACCGGAGGCGGGTCGTGAGTATACCCGTCATTGCTTACCTGGGAATCGGGAGCAACCTCGGCGACCCGGTGCAAAACTGCCGGGAGGCGCTGCGGCAGATATCGGCCTTGAAAGGCTCGGAGGTGCTGCGCCGGTCGTCGCTCTACCGGACGGAGCCGGTCGGGGTCGAGACCCAGGACTGGTGCGTCAACGGGGTGGCGGAACTCCGGACAGCCTTGCCGGCGGTGCAGCTTCTCAAGGCTCTGCAGTGGGTCGAGCGTTCGATGGGCCGCGTGAGGGCCGAGCGCTGGGGGCCGCGGGTGATCGACATCGACATCCTGCTCTTCGGGCAGGAGATTATGAATACGGAAGGCCTCGTCGTGCCCCACCCGGAAATGCACAGGCGCCGGTTTGTCCTGGTGCCCATCGCAGAGATTGCCTCCTATGTCATCCACCCGCTCTACGGGGTGTCGATGAAGGGGCTGCTCGATCGACTCGAGGATCATCACGCCGTCGAACGGATCGGCGGGGACTGGTAGGAGCCATGTTTCGGTTCATCGTCATCGGCATTGCCCTCATCCTTGCGTACCTCCTGCTGAAGAAGTTTCTCTTTCCCTCGGGCCGTCTCGACGGCCGCCGGCGCGACGAGAGGAAAATCAGCGGGGAAGACCTGGTGGAGGACCCCTGCTGCCACACCTACGTGCCCGTCAGCGAGGCGTTTCGCGTGAAGGCGGGCGGAAAAACGCTTTATTTCTGCAGTGAAGAATGCTACAAAAAGTTCCGTGACAAGGGTGGACACATCCCCGACTGAACCCCCTTCCGACTGCAACCCTGTCGTTTCCGATGGGATTATCTGCCGTGATTTCAGATGCTTGGAGGCTTCATGAAGTTTTTCATCGATTCGGCCAATATCGGCGACATTAGAGAGGCGCTGAGCCTCGGCATGTGCGACGGCGTGACGACGAATCCGAGCCTGGTGGCGAAAGAGAAAAGACCGTTCAACGATGTGGTGAAGGAAATCCTGGAAGCGGTGCCGGGCCCCGTGAGCCTCGAGGTCATCAGCCTCGATGCGCCGGGCATGGTGGCCGAGGCGAAAAAACTCGTCGAGCTGGGCGGCAATGTCGTCATCAAGGTGCCGCTCACGACGGAAGGGCTCAAGGCGACGAAGATCCTTTCCGGCGACGGCATCGACGTGAACCAGACGCTCGTCTTCTCTCCGGTCCAGGCCCTCATGGCGGCCAAGGCGGGCGCGGCCTATGTGAGCCCCTTCGTGGGCAGGCTCGACGACGTGGCCCAGGACGGCATGGAACTGGTTGAGCAGATCCTCGGTATTTTCGACAACTACGGGTTCTCGACGGAAGTCATCGTGGCCAGCGTGCGCCACCCCATGCATGTGCTGGAAGCGGCGACGCTTGGCGCAGACATCGCCACGATCCCCTTCAACGTGATCGCCCAGCTGGCGAAGCACCCCCTGACCGACGCGGGGATCGAGAAATTCCTGGCGGATTGGAAGAAGGTCCCGAAATAGACGGGGTCCATGATGGAAAAAGCCGTGATCCTCATCGACATACTCAAAAGGTATTTCGACCGGTTGCCGATTCGCGCCGAGAACCGGCGGATCATCAACCTGCCC
>JALOPC010000255.1 GCA_025454095.1 Syntrophales bacterium
TCGCCGTCGCCGATTTCGGCGAGCCGGGCATCCTCGTTGCTGAACCCCTTGTGGGGGCCGCGGAAGAAAATCCGGCCCCCCACCATGCCCACGCCGGGCCGGTGGCCGAGGACGTTGTCGGGGTGGTGCGCCTCGTGGCCGCAGATGACGGCGGTGCCGCCGGCCATGAACTCGGCAAAGGAGTCGCCCGCGCCGCCGAGCACCCACAACTCCGGCGGGGCGAACCGGGGGTTCTGCTTCGTCATCGTCATGCCGCGGGCGCCGATGTCGCCGGCCACGTAGATCTTCCCCTGCGCCATGGCGTTGCCGATGCCGTTGGTCGCCTGGCCGTGGACGACGATCCGCGCCCCCGCGTTGAGCCACCCCACGTCGTCCGAGGCGGGGCCCATCACCTCGATGAACGTGTTGGGAAACCCCATGGAGCCCACGCGCTGCCCGGGGGAGCCCGTAATCCGGACCGTCACGGGCTCGTCGCCGGCCTTCCAGAGCCGGCCGCCGATGCCGTGCTGCCCGAAGGCCTGGACCTCGATGAGGCGATGGCCTTCCGTCACGGCTTGCTGCATGCGCTCCTCGAGGACGCGGGAATCCACGCGCCGCCCGCTCTCGACACCGGCAATCACCGCCGTCGCGCGGGCGGCTTCCGGTTTCTTCTTCGGTGAGGGTTTTCGACTTGCCACGTCAGGGTTCCTTCTAGACGACATATTTGATCTGCAGCCTTTCCGCGGCGCTGCGGTCGGTGATGCCGAGGGCGTCGGACATCCCGATGGGCAGCGACGTCGAACGTCCGAGGGGAGCCACGATCTTCTTGAGCTCCGTGTCGAAGCTCAGGTAGACGTCCACCAGCCGCTGGGCGACGTGCTCCGGGTCGAGGCGCCTGTAGAGGCGCGGGTCCTGCGACGTGATCCCCTTGGGGCACTGGCCGATGTTGCAGATATTGCAGCGGTCGCTCTCCGAGCCGAGGCAGCCCGCCGCCGCCTGCATGATGTACTTGCCGACCTGGACGCCGCTGGCGCCCAGCATGATGAGCGCGGCCGCATTGGCCCCCAGGTTGCCGTTCTTCCCGATGCCCCCGCCCGCGAAGAGGGGGATCTCGTTCTGCTTCCCGATGTTGACGAGGGTCAGGTAGGCGTCGCGGATGTTGCTCGCGATGGGGTGCCCCATGTGGTCCATGGAGACGTTGTAGGCCGCCCCGGTGCCGCCGTCCTCGCCGTCGATGGCAAGCCCTGCCGCGATGGGGTTGCGGGCCAGGTTGTTCAGAACGGCGAGCGCCGTGCTGGTCCCGGAAATCTTCGGGTAGACGGGCACCCGGAAGCCCCAGGCCATGTACATGGACTGGATCATCTTCGCCACGGACTCCTCGATGGAGTACTTCGTCTGGTGCGTGGGGGGGCTCGGCAGGCTCACGCCGGGGGGCACGCCGCGGACGCGGGCGATGAGGCTGTTGACCTTGTACCACATCAGCAGCCCCCCGTCGCCGGGCTTGGCGCCCTGGCCGTACTTGATCTCCACGGCGCAGGGGTCTTCCTTCATCTCGGGCAGGGCGCGGATGATCTCGTCCCAGCCGAAGTAGCCGCTGGCGATCTGGAGGATGACGTACTTGAGGAAGCGGGAGCGCAGCAGGCGAGGCGGGCAGCCGCCCTCGCCCGTGCACATCCGCACGGGCATGCCCAGCTCCTCGTTCAGGTAGGCAACCCCCATCTGCAGCCCCTCCCACATGGTAGGCGAGAGCGCCCCGAAGGACATGCTGCCGATGACGAGGGGGTAAATTTCACGGACGGGCGGGATCCACCCGTTTTCGCGGCTGAACTTGAGGGCCTCCTCGGGGGGCAGGATGCGGCCCAGCAGCGTCCTCATCTCGAACTCGTGCCGGCCCGCGTCCAGGGCGGGGTCCGTCAGCATGGAGATGCGGATGAACTTGATCTGGTCCAGGAAGCTCCCCGGGGCGTTGCGCCTGCCGCCGCGGCGGCGCGGGACGCCGCCGTTGTTGATGTGGAAGCGCTGCTTGTCGACGTCCTCGTTGAGCACGGGCAGGATTGCGTTGTTGGGGCAGACCATGTTGCACATGGCGCAGCCGACGCAGGCGAAGGCGGCATCGGTGCGCTGGTCGATGCCGTGGTACACGGTGAAGGCCGTCCCCGGGGTTTCCTTGATCCCCAGGGGCACGGTGACGAGGCGCTTGCGGTGGACGCCCAGCTCGATGGCCTGCACGGGGCAGACGGCCGTGCACCGCCCGCAGAGGGTGCACGCTTCCTTGTCCCAGAGGATCCGCCAGTGCAGGTCCTTCGTGCTCAGTGTGGATGGGTGAAGGGTTCCCATTGATTCCATGTCTTGATCTCCCTGCGGTGGTTGTCCACGTACGCGACGTCGTATTTCATGGGCTGGAAATCTTCGCTGCGGTCCCGGTCGGGGATGGCGGCGTCGAGGCCGCACAGCTCGGAGGACACGGCGTACAGGCCCGGCTTGCCGCCGATGATGCCGGGGCGCAGCTTCTTGCTGTCATGGACGACGAACAGCGTCCTGTCGGGCGTGAAGCCGATGACGCAGTTGGGCCCGTCGATGATCAGCGGCCGGCAGGTGTGCTTCAGAAGCCGCAGCCTCGACGTTTCGGGGTGCCTGGCCAGCTCGTCGTCCCGGAGCGGCGTGATGATGTGCTTGTAGGCCTCGAGACCCATGCCGAGGTTGTAGTAGGTGTAGTGCAGGATGTGGGTGAAGACCTCCGAGTCCGACTGGTAGCCGATGTAGCCGGGGAACTGCCGCGACAGCAGAAACTCTCGGATCGGGGTGAAGGCCGTGTTCTCCCCGTTGGTCATCGTCGCCACGCCCTGGACGAAGAAGGGGTGGCACGCGTAGAGCGTGATAGCGTAGTTGGTGTTCTGGCGCCCCTGGGCCAGCATGCCCCGGGCGAGGATGTTGCGGTCGCTCAGGTCCAGGTAGTCGGCGATCGCCAGGGGGTCGCCGATCTCCTTGAGCATGATCGTGTCGGGCCAGAAACTGAAGACCATCATCGAGCCGTCCTCGAGCCCCATCTGGCGCAGGGTGACGCGGGTGAGCATGAGGCGGAACCGGACCTCGGCCTTGGGGAGGTATTTCCAGTCGTCCGGGTAGTCATAGACGCTGATCAGGTAGACGTCCCTGCGGGGCGTCCCTGCCGGGGCGGGCTTCGACGGGCGGATCGTCCGCTCGAACTTCGGCCGGAAACCCCGGGCCAGCATGTAGTCATCCAGCTTCTTCATGCCCGAGTTGCTGAAGATGCCGGAGAGCGTCGGGTAGTCCTTGTAGGGCTCGAAATCGCCCGCCAGGTCCGTGAGGTAGAGGCCCACTCCCGAGCCGTCGTGCCCTTCCTTCATGAGGTTTAGCGCCTCGAGGGC
>JALOPC010000256.1 GCA_025454095.1 Syntrophales bacterium
GCCCTTCAGGTCCTGGAAGACAGGCTTCTCGCGGCGCCCCTGCCGGGAGGGGCGGAAGCGTTCCGGGAAAAGACGAAGGCCGCCCTGTCGGAGTTCACCGGCGAATATCGAAAAAAATCAGGGCGTTGGGTCGTTGCCCGCGAGCGGATAGCGACCTTTGCGGGCGATTGGGGCGACCTTCGCCGGGAGCTGGCGCGCCTGACCCTGCGGGCCGCGGAGCTGGAGCCCCTGTTGAAAAAATCGGGCCTCCCCTGCCGGCCGGAGGAGACGAATCCGCCCACATCGGGGTCGGAACTCCGCTGGGCGGTGGCGTTTTCCCCCTTTGTCCGCTCCCGGATGAATCTCTCCGATCTGCTGTTCTGGATGGGGCGGGAAGGCCTCGTTGTCTTGCCTTGACAAAACACCGCATTTGTCCTTATAGAGACAGCGCTGGAAGGCCGGACGGGGGAAATCCCGCGACCCCGACACTGCCCGGCGAGGTCCGAATTTCCCAATCACCTCTCGATGTATCCAACCCCAGGAGGAGGGACTATGAAGCGCATGCGATCGATATGGGTTGTCCTGGCAGCAGGCCTGATCCTGAGCATGGCCGCATCGGCCGGGTCGGCCGTCGCCGCGGAACCGGTGAAGGGCAAGGTCATGATCTACAGCTCCATCTATCTGCACATCATCGAGCAGCTCAAGCCGGTGCTGAAAAAAACATTTCCTGACGTGGACGTCCAGTGGTTCTACGGGGGGTCCGAGAAGGTGATCGCGAAACTCGTGGCCGAGTTCGAGCAGGGCTCCTCCATGGCCGACCTCATCATGATCGCCGACCCGGCCTACTACCTCACCCTCAAGCGTGACGGCCGCCTGCTGCAGTACAAATCGCCCAACGCGAAACAGGTCCTGCCGGCGTGGCTCGACAAGGACGGGTACTTCTCCGGCGTGCGGATCAACGTGATCGGCATCGCCTACAACAAGAACGTCGTGGCCGCCAAGGACATCCCCAAGACCTGGTGGGACCTGGCCGACCCGAAGTGGGCCGGCAAGGTCGGCATGCCCAACCCGCTTCTGTCGGGGACGGCCTTCGCGGGGACGTCGGGCCTGGTGCGCTCGCCCAAGCACGGATGGCCCTTCTTCGAGGCCCTTCGCAAGAACCGCGTCGCCTGCGAGCCCGGAAACGGCGCCGTGGAGACGAAGCTTCTCTCGGGTCAGCTCGCCGTGGCCATGCTCCTGGAGGAAAACGTCCTGAAAGCCATGAAAGAGAAAAAGCCCCTGGGGTTCGTCTACCCCTCCGACGGGCCCGTCGTGAACCCCTCGGGCATCGCCATCATGAAGACCACCAAGAACCCCGCTGCGGCCAAGGCCGTCTACGACTTCTTCCTCTCCAAGGCAGGCCAGCAGGCCATCCTGGACGGCTGGATGCACTCGGTGCGGCCCGACATGCCTCCGCCGGGCAATGCGGCCATGAAGATCACGGAAATCAACAAGTTCGCCCTGCCCATGGACTGGGACGCCATCAGCCGGGAGCCCGAAAAGGTCAAGGAGCGGTTCGACAAGACGGTTCTGCGGTAGCTTGACGGTTTGCCCTCCCGCCGGCCCGGCACGGCCGCGGCCGGCGGGAACTTTGTTTGCAGAGCGGGTCCTTTCATGTCCACGATCGGCAGGATCTTCAGCGTACGCAATCTCGTCATCGGCTCCGCACTCCTGTTTCTGGTCGCCTTCGTCCTGTTCCCCCTCGTCCTGCTCGTCTTGAGAAGCTTTCTCGGAGGCGACGGGGAAATCAGCCTCGAGAACTACATCGCCGTCTACGGGATGGAACGCAACTGGGATGCCGTGGTGATGACCCTCTGGGTCTGCGGCCTCACCATGCTCTTCTCGATGATCTTCGCGACGGGGCTCGCATGGCTCGTCGTGCGAAGCAACCTGCCCTACCGGCGCCAGTTCCGGTCGCTGTTCTTCATCCCCTACGTGATCCCGCCCTACGTGGGGGCCATTGCCTGGATCCTCCTGCTCACCCCGGGCGTGGGGTACGTCAACAAGATGCTCATCGAGCTCTTCGGGGCCGAGATGCCGGGGCCTTTCGACATCTACACCGTCCCGGGCCTCGTGTGGGTCATGACCCTGTTCTACTACCCCCTGGCCTTCCTGAACGTGGCCAGCGCGCTGGAGCAGATGGACAACACCCTGGAAGAGGCCGCCCGCATCAGCGGCGCCTCGCCCCTGCGGGTCTTCTGGGACATCACGCTGCCGCTCGTTTCGCCCAGTTTCTTCGCGGGGGGACTGCTGGTCTTTGCCGCCTCGGCTTCGGCCTTCGGCGTGCCCGCCATGATCGGCATGCCCAGCCGCATCTACGTGCTCTCGACACAGGTCATCCAGTACGTCTACATGGGGACGACCTCGGGCATGCGGGAGGCGACGGCCCTGTCCGTTGTCCTCATGGTCATCGCCGTCCTCACCATGGCCCTCGGCAACCGCCTGCTCAGCCGCAAGCGATACACCCTCGTGGGGGGGAAGAGTTCGCGGGTGCTGCCCGTCTCGCTCGGCCGCTTCCGGATCCCGGCCCTCGTCTTCTCGGGCCTGCTCGGCTTTCTCCTGGTCATCCTGCCCATCGGGGCCATCGTGGTGACCTCCTTCGTGCGGGTCTTCGGTGAACCCATCGCCCTGGAGAACATGAGTCTGGAGCACTACGGGTACATCCTGACCTTCCAGACGGCCCTCGAGGCCTTCTGGAACAGTTTCTTCATGGGTATCGTGGCGGCGACCCTGGCCCTCGGGGTGGCGAGCCTCATCGCCTATTACCGGGTGAAGGCCAAGAGCCGCCTGGCCCGGGCGGCGGACCTCATCGCCACCGTACCCTATGCCACGCCGGGAACGGTCATCGCGCTGGCGCTGATCATCACCTTCTCGGGGAAATACGGCCTGAACCTCTACAACACCTTCTCGATCCTGATCGTGGCCTACATGGTCAAGTACCTGGCCTTCTCCGTGCGCACGGTCTGCGCTTCGCTGGAACAGATCGACCTGTCGCTCGAGGAGGCCGCGCAGATCTCCGGGGCGAGCTGGCTGCAGAGCTTCCGGGACATCATCCTGCCGCTGGTGCGGCCGGGACTCATCGCCGCGTGGTTTCTCGTGTTCATGACCACGTTCTACGAGCTGACGATGAGCATCCTGCTTTACGGCCCGAACACGCACAACCTGGGCGTCATCCTCTACGAGATGCAGACCTACTCCAACCAGCAGGCGGCCTCCGTGCTGGCCGTGCTGATCCTCGTGGTGGTTCTCGTGGGGAACGTGCTGGTCTCGAGGATCACGAAGGGGAAAATCACCATCTGAGGGTGCAGGGCGCGAAACGAAAGGCACGACCGTTGCGTCATT
>JALOPC010000257.1 GCA_025454095.1 Syntrophales bacterium
GCCGCGAAACTCGACGAGGCCGAACGAAGGATCGAGATCCTTCTGAAAAAAGAGGGCGGGGCGGACGTCAGGCCCTTCAACCCAGAACCGGAAGGAGATGGCCAGTAACCTGATAATCCTGGACGAGTACCTCGAATCGCGGAAGACCCTCGTCGATCAGGCCCTCGAGCTCTACATGCCCGCGGAGTCGACCGAGCCTCCCGTGATCTTCAGGTCCGCCCGATACAGTGTTTTTGCCGGGGGAAAGCGCCTTCGCCCGATCCTCTGCATCGGCGCCGCCGAGGCCGTCGGCGGGCCGATCGACGCCGTAATGCCTGCGGCCTGCGCGCTCGAGTTCATCCACACCTACTCCCTCATCCACGACGATCTCCCGGCCATGGACAACGACGACACCCGGCGCGGCAAGCCGACGAGCCACAAGGTCTTCGGCGAGGCCGTTGCCATCCTGGCAGGCGATGCCCTGCTCACGGACGCCTTCCGGCTCATCGCGGGGCGTACCCCCGTGGGGGCCGTCAAGGCGGAGACGCTGCTCCAGGTGATCCAGGAGGTCGCGCTCGCGGCGGGCTGGTTCGGCATGGTGGGCGGCCAGGTGGTGGACATCGAATCGGAAGGGAAGGCGCCCGAGGAGAAGACGCTCAACTTCATCCACACGCGCAAGACGGGCGCTCTCATCACGGTGTCGCTGAGGGCCGGGGCCCTTCTCGGGGGGGCGGACGCCGACGCGCTCGACGCGCTGACGGAGTACGGCCGCCACGCGGGGCTTGCATTCCAGATCGCCGACGACATCCTGAACGTCGAAGGCGACGCGAAGGCCCTGGGCAAGGGGACCGGAAGCGATCGGTCCCGGGGCAAGCTCACCTACCCGGCGCTGGTCGGGGTCGAGACCTCGAAGCGGGTCGCCGCGGAGCTCGTGGAGAAAGCCGTCGAGGATCTCCGCCCGCTGGACGAAAGGGCGGAGCCCCTGAGGATGATCGCGCGGTTCATCGTGGAGCGCAAAATCTAATCCCCCCCTTTCCCCGTTTACAAAGGGGGATGAACGGGGGATTCAGGCGCACAGGACAGGGTAACCAAGGCATGCTCGAAAGAATCAATACACCGGCCGACATCAAGCTTCTCCGCCAGGACGAGCTCGAAGCCCTCGCGGAGGAGATCCGCAAGGTCATCATCGAGACCTGCTCCGCGAACGGCGGCCACCTGGCCCCGTCCCTGGGCACCGTGGAGCTCACCCTCGCCCTGCACTACGTCTTCGACGCCCCCCGGGACAAGATCGTCTGGGACGTGGGCCATCAGGCGTACGCCCACAAGCTGATCACGGGCCGGCGCGAGACGTTCCACACGCTGCGCAAGAGCGGCGGCATCTGCGGTTTCCCGCGGCGCGAGGAGAGCGTCTTCGACGTGTTCAGCGTGGGCCACAGCAGCACCTCGATCTCGGCGTCGGCGGGGATCGCCGAGGCGCGCTGCCTCAACGGCGAGAATTACAAAATCGTCGCCGTCATCGGCGACGGGTCCATGACGGCCGGCATGGCCTTCGAGGGCCTCAACTGGGCCGGTGACCGCAAGAAGGACCTCATCATCATTCTCAACGACAACGAGATGTCGATCTCGCCCAACGTGGGCGCCCTCTCGGCCTATCTGAACCAGATCATGACGGGCCGGCGCGTCACCCGGCTTCGCAACGACGTCAAGCAGTTCCTCCGGGGCATCCCCAACGTGGGCGAGCAGATGGTGAAGCTCTCCCGCCAGGCCGAGGAGGCGCTCAAGTCCTTCCTGACCCCCGGGGCCCTCTTCGAGGAGCTGGGCTTCGAGTACGTCGGGCCCCTGGAGGGCCACCGCCTCGACCATCTCATCCCGATGCTGCGCAACGTCAAGGAACACAACCGTCCCGTGCTGGTCCACGTGCTGACGAAAAAGGGCAAAGGGTACCCCTTTGCCGAACTGGAACCCACGAAGTTCCACGGCATCGGCCCCTTCAACGCCCGCACGGGCGACCTTGTCGCCGACCCGGGCCGTATCCCCAGCTACACGGAGGTCTTCGGCCGGACGATGATCAAGCTCGCCCGGGAAAACCCGAAGGTCGTGGCCATCACGGCGGCCATGTGCAGCGGGACGGGGCTCGACGCCTACGCGAAGGAGTTCCCCGAGCGCTTCTTCGACGTGGGGATCGCCGAGCAGCACGGCGTGACCTTTGCCGCGGGGATGGCGACGGAAGGGATCATCCCCGTTGTGGCCATCTACTCCACCTTCATGCAGCGCGCCTACGACCAGGTGCTGCACGACGTCTGCCTCCAGAAGCTCCCCGTGGTGCTCGCCATGGACCGCGGCGGCATCGCGGGCGACGACGGGGCGACGCACAACGGCGTTTTCGACTTTTCGTACCTGAGGGCCATCCCGAACATCGTCGTCATGGCGCCCCGGGACGAAAACGAACTGCAGCACATGCTCAAGACGGCCGTCGAATGCGGCGGGCCCGCCTCGGTGCGGTACCCCCGGGGCAAGGGGTTGGGCGTGCCGCTCGACGAGACCCCCAGGGCGCTCGAGATCGGCAAGGCCGAGATCCTCCTGGAAGGCGCCGACATGGCCATCTTCGCCATCGGCTACACCGTGCAGCCGGCCCTGGACGCCGCGAAGCGCCTGCGCGAGGAGGGGATCGACGCCACGGTCGTCAACTGCCGCTTCGTCAAGCCCCTGGACGAGGACCTGATCGCCCGCGTGGCCTTGGCGACGGGAAAGGTCCTCACCGTGGAGGAGAACGTCCTGGCGGGCGGCTTCGGCAGCGCGGTTCTCGAGCTGCTCGAGATGAAGGGCCTCTGCGGCATCGACGTGAAACGCCTGGGCATCCGCGACGAGTTCGTCGAGCACGCCACCCAGGCGGAGATGCGCCGGAAGTACGGCATCGACGCGGACGGGATTTTCGAGGCAGCGCGCAAGCTCGCCGGGCCGGCGAAACCGGCCCTGCGGGAGGTCGTGGCGAAGTAACTAAAATCACCCATCTCCTGTGAGATGGGGAGAGTTCTGTGAAGCGATTTCAGGCGCTTTTTGCAAACCGCTCTTATCGAAGCGGAGCGCCCGCGGCGCAAATTGTTTGAGCCCGCAGGGCGAGTTTTTGCGCCCGCAGCGGAGCAAGATGTAGAGCGGTCAAAAAGGGCCTGTTCGCGAACAGAATTCGCTCCATCGCACAGCCCACCAACTTCATGAAAGAAAAATCCCCCAAAACCAGGCTAGACGCGCTGCTCGTGGGTCGGGGCCTTGTTGCGTCCCGCGAGCGGGCAAGGGCCCTCATCCTGGCCGGGGCGGTGCTCGTCAACGAGGAGCCCGTCGACAAGGCCGGGGCGCTGATTGCCGAGGGCGGGGCCCTGGATGCCTTCGGCATCCGCGTCGGCGCTCTGACAGCCCTGGACGTGGGCGCCTCGACGGGAGGGTTCACGGACTGCCTGCTGCAGGAGGGGGCCCGGAAGGTCTACGCCGTGGACGTGGGCTACGGGCAGATCGCGTGGAAGCTGCGCAACGACCCGCGGGTCGTTCTCTTCGAACGGACCAACATCCGGCACTTCCAGGGCGTGGGGGTCGAGGAGGCCGTCGACATCGCGACGATCGACACGTCCTTCATTTCCCTTCGGCACGTCGTCCCGCCGACGCTGCGGTTTGTCCGGGAAGGAGGGATCATCCTGGCCCTCGTCAAGCCGCAGTTCGAGGTGGGAAAGGGCGAGGTGGGCAAGAAGGGGGTCGTCCGCGACCCGGCCGTCCATGGCAGGGTCGTGGAAGACCTTGCGGCGTTCTTCGCGGAACTGGGCCTCTCGGTCCGGGGGACCTGCGAGTCGCCCATCACCGGCCCCGAGGGAAATCGTGAATTTTTCATATATGCCGTGAAAAAGGAAGGAAGTTAGGAAGCGAGGAAGTTAGGAAGAGCGGAAAAGGCATCTGCAAGAGCCCTGGACCCTGAACCCTGTCCCCTGTACCCTGGTCTTTCATGATAAAGAGGTTCGTCAAAAACATCGAGATCCGGCTGGCCGAGACGGCGGGCTTCTGCATGGGCGTGCGCCGGGCCGTCGACATGGTCCTCGACCTCGCCCAGCACAAGGGGGATCGAAAGATCTATACCTACGGGCCCCTCATCCACAACCCGCAGACGGTGGAACTGCTGCGCAGGCGCGGCATCATCCCCGTGCAGGACCTCGACGGGATCGAGGAGGGGACGACGGTCATCATCCGCGCCCACGGCATCTCGCCCCAGGAGCGGGAGACCCTGAAGAAAAAAGGGGTCATGATCATCGACGCCACGTGCCCCAAGGTGGGGCGCGTCCAATCGGTGATCAAGAAGCACGCTGCGCAGGAGTACCGGATCGTCATCGTGGGGGACGCGGAGCACCCCGAGGTCAACGGCCTCCTGGGGTACGCCGCCGGCCGCGGCGTCGTCGTCAGCAATCTCGAGGACGCCGAACGCCTGCCGGCGATGGAGAAGGTCTGCGTCGTGGCCCAGACGACGCAGAGCCTCGACGAGTACCGGGCCATCGTCGAAACGATCCGCGGGCGAGTCCCCGAGACGGTTGTCTTCGACACGATCTGCGACTCCACGGAGAAACGCCAGGCCGAGATCAAGGAACTCGCCTGCGCCATGGACGCCGTCTTCATTATCGGGGGGCGCAACAGCGCCAACACCCAGCGCCTGGCCCAGATTTCGGAGTCCATGGGCACCCCGACCTTCCACATCGAGACGGCCGATGAGATCCAGGGCCTGGCGCTCGGCCGGTACGACCGCATCGGCATCTCCGCCGGGGCCTCGACGCCGAACTGGATCATCGAGCGGGCCGTCGACACAATCCAGAACGCGCGGCTGGGAGCCGACGCGCGGGGCTGGTTCGTCACCCTGTGGCTCGCTTCCGTGCGCACCGATATCTACGCGGCCCTCGGCGCGGCCTGCCTCGCCCTCGCGGCCCAATACCTCCAGGGGGTCTCCTTCAGCATCCTGCAGCTCCTC
>JALOPC010000029.1 GCA_025454095.1 Syntrophales bacterium
GTAGGCGAGGTTCTTTTCCATGACGAGAAAAGACGCCTTGATCTTCTCGCCCGCCTTGATGTCTCTCACGTAGATGGATTTCATCCGGTTCCTTTCCGACGTTTCGTTCCCGATGCCTGTGTCCGCTGGCTCTTCGTTTCTGTTCCCTGTCGCCTGCGGGGTCTGTCAGGCCTTGACGGCCTCACGCCCCGCGTACACGATGAACGTCCCCCCCCGCACGTACCCGACAATCGCGATCCCCAGCGTTTCGGCCAGCGCGACGGCCCGCGACGTGGCCGCCGAGTGGGAGAGAATGCAGGGGATTCCCATGCGCCGGGCCTTGGAGACAATCTCCGAGGAGACGCGCCCCGTTGTCAGCAGGACCTTGTCGGCAAGGTCGACGCCCTCGAGGAGCGCCCACCCGCAGAGCATGTCTACCGTGTTGTGACGCCCGATGTCCTCCCGCGCCGCAAGGATGCCCCGCGGCCCCGCGATGGCCGAGCAGTGCGTGCCCCGCGTGCGTTCGTGGACTTCCGTGGCCGCAAGCAGCGCCTCCATGAGGCCGAGGGCCGTCGGCGCATCGAGTTGCGCGGGGCCCGGCGCCGCGGTCTTCGCCCGGCCCTGCGGCTTCAGCGTGCGGCTTCCCCGCGCGCCGCTCGAGGCGATCGTTTTTTCCGCCGCCGCGGGCAGCGCCCGGCCTTTCCCCTCGCGGGTCCGGACATCGACCCGCCCGGGCCGGAAGGTCATGGCCCGGATATCCCCCGGCCCTTCGATCAGGCCTTCCTGCTTCAGGAATCCGACGGCGAGCTCCCGCAGGTGAATCCCCGCGCAGGCGATCGTCACGACGGCGCTGCCGTCGGCGACGACCTCCAGGAGTTCCTCGCGCACCACGTCCACCCCGGCGGCACGGAACCGCTTCCCGTCGAAACGGGACAGGCGCAGCCGTTCGATCCCTTCCGTGGCGCATTTCTTCTTCATCGCTACCGCCTCTCCCTCAGCGTCCGGTGGTCGCCCACGCGGATCGTGAGCTTCGTGGCGTCGAAGTATTCCATCAGCGGGATGATGTACTTGCGGGACAGACCCGTGAGGTCCTTGAACGTGGCCGGCGTGGCCTTCCCGGCCGTCACGAGGGCCGCCGTGTAATCCCCCTTGAGCTTGCCGAGCGGCCCGCTGTGGAAGTAGAGATCCTCGGTGACCTTCACGAGGACTCCCTCGTTGAGCAGCACCCCGAGGACGCTGACGATTTCGGCCTTCTTCCCGCCCAGCGTGTCCATGACTTCTTTGACGGAGGGTGCCGCGAGTCCCGCATCCCGGTAGATCTTCTCGATGCGGCCTCCCAGGTCGCCCAGGTTGCCCTTGAGATCGACCCGGTGAGACGCGAGCCGGACGTGCTCCCGGTCGGCCAGGATCTTCTTCTCGTTTTCCAGTTCCTTCAGGGCCATGTTGTAGAGCCGGCTCTCGATCTCCTGGCCCGCCGTCATCCGGAGTTCCTCCTTGGGCACGCCTTCCTTGAGAGGAAACCGTTCGTGGTACTGCCCGATCTCGCGCATCAGCTCTTCCTTCAGCTGCTGGTAGGCGGGAAACGAGACGATCCGGGTTTCTTCCCGGTCGATGCGGAGCAGGGCCTTCTTCTCGGCCATCTCCTTCAGTACGCGGTTCAGGCTCGTCAGCGGGATCCCCGTCCGCACGGCCAGCCGGCTCGACGTGAGCCCCTCGACCCCCGCACGCCCGAGGATCACGGCCACGCGTTCGGCCTCGGTCCCCGTGCGGAGCGCCTCCAGCTCGGCGGCAAAGCGGTCCTTTGTCTTTTTCTGCTTCACCGCGTCGGGATCGAGGATCTCCCCGCCCCCGACCGTGCGGATGGGCGAGTAGCTGCGGATGACGAAGCGGTCCCTCCCCATGGCCACGACGGGCGCCTCGAGCAGGAGCTGGGCGTAAACGCTCTCCCCCGGCTTGAGGTCTTCGCGGTCCAGAAGGATGACCCGGGCCATGATCTCGTTGGTGCCCGTGTGAAAGCGCACGAGCGCCCGGTTCTTCAGCGCCCGGCCTGCGACCTTGAGGTACTCGAGGTGGACGTCGAGCCGCTCGGAAGGTTCGAAGATGCCGGGATGGGCCACCACATCGCCCCGGTCGAGTGCGGCGCGTTCGATGCCCTGCAGATTGATGGCGGTTCGCTGCCCGGCCTCGGCGCTCTCCTGCGTCTCGTTGTGCACCTGGATCCCGCGGACCTTCGCGTGGATGCGCTGAGGGAGGATTTCAACGGTGTCGCCCACGCTCACCTGCCCGGACACCAGGGTTCCCGTCACGACGCTGCCGAACCCCTTCATGGTGAAGACCCGGTCGACGGGGATCCGGAAGAGGCCGCTGTCGCCGCGCTCGCCGATCCGCAGGGCCAGCTCCTCGATGGCGGCCGCCAGCTCCGCGACCCCCTTCCCCGAAACCGCGGAGACCGGGATGATCGGCGCCCCGTCGAGGAAGGTCGTCTTCATGAACTCGCGGATGTCGTCCTGCACGAGGGAGAGCCAGTCGGCGTCGACGAGGTCGATCTTGGTGAGCGCGATGATCCCGTTGCGGATCCCGAGAAGGGTGCAGATGTCGAGATGCTCGCTCGTCTGGGGCATGACGCCCTCGTCGGCGGCGATCACCAGCAGCACCAGGTCGATCCCGGTGGCGCCGGCCACCATGTTCTTGACGAACTTCTCGTGACCCGGCACGTCGACGACCCCGAGGGTGCCGCCGCTCTTCAGGGGAAGCGACGCAAAGCCCAGCTCGATCGTGATGCCCCGCTCCTTCTCCTCCTTCAGGCGGTCCGTGTCCACGCCGGTGAGAGCCTTGACGAGGGAGGTCTTCCCGTGATCGACGTGGCCGGCGGTGCCGAGAATGATGTGCTTCATGAATGGGCGTCCTGGGGGCGCGCTTCCCGCGCGAACAGGCTATGAGATAACAGAAATCCCCCCTTTCCTCAATCCCAACGTTGCGGGTATCGGGTATAGGGTTTCGGGTATAGGGTCCAAAGGTACTTAAGAAATCCACATATAGGAAATCTGCTTCCTTCCCTATACCCGAGCCCCGAGACCCGAGACCCTTCTTCATGAGGGTTGCACTTCGCACCTTCATCCTTTATATATACCCCCCATGAGAATCCTCGGGATCGATTACGGCGAGAAGCGCATCGGCCTGGCCCTCTCCGACGAACTGGAGATGACGGCACGGGGGCTTTCCGTCATCGAGCGCCGGTCGAAGGGAAAGGACCTGGAAGCGATCGCCGCGTCCGTTTCCGAGCACGGCGTCGGCGCCATCGTCGTGGGCTATCCCCTGCGGCTCGACGGCACGGCGGGCATCCAGTGCGAAAAGGTCGACCGGTTCATCGCCGGCCTCCGGGATGTCGTTTCCGTTCCCGTCATCGCCTGGGACGAAACCCTTTCGACAAAAGAGGCCGAGGGGCTGATGCGCGAGGCGGGAGTCAAACGGAAAAAGAAGCGGGGCATGGTGGACCGCATCGCCGCCGCCGTGATCCTGCAGGACTACCTGAACCGGAAGTCCCGCCGGGGGGGCGGCAATCCATGAACTTCGACCGGTTCCGGCTGAACCGCTTTTTCGTCCTCACGCTCGTCGCGGCGGCGGGCATCTTTGCCGCCCTGTGGTTCCAGGGCTCCGCCACAGCCCCGGGCGCGGGGGACGAGACGCTCACCGTGTACATCCCCCGGGGCGCCCCCTTTGCCCAGGTCGTGAGCATCCTCGAACAGAACGGCCTCGTGCGCAGCCGGCTCTTTTTCCGCGCCCTGGGCTATTTTTACAACGCCCCCAGGCAGATCAAGGCCGGGGAGTACGAATTCACCCGCGCCATGACGCCCGGCGAGATCTTGCGGAAGCTCGTCGATGGGGACGTGAAGAAGCACCCCGTTGTGGTTCCCGAGGGGTTCACGGTGAGGAAAATCGCCGCGCGCCTGGCGGCCGAGGGACTTGTCGAGGAGAAGGAGTTCCTGCGGCTGGCCGGGGACAGAAATGTTCTCGCCGGCCTGGATATCCCCGGTCCGAGTGCCGAGGGGTTTCTCTTCCCCGACACGTACCGCTTCGACCGGGGAATGGACGCTGCCGCAATCCTGCAGAAGATGGCGGCGCAGTTCCACCTGAAGGTAACGGCGGAGATGAAGACAACGGCCGAAGCGCAGGGATTCACCCTCGTTCAGTGGGTGACGCTCGCCTCGATCATCGAGAAGGAAACGGGGCTGAAGAGCGAGATGCCGCTCGTGGCGGCCGTGTTCCGCAACCGGCTGAAACGGAAGATGCCGCTGCAGAGCGACCCGACGGTGATCTACGGAATCGAACATTTCGACGGAAATTTGACGCGGAGGCACCTGGAGCGCCAAAATCCCTACAACAGCTACCTCAACCGCGGCCTCCCCCCCGGACCGATTTGCAGCCCCGGACTGGATGCCCTCCAGGCGGCCCTGAATCCCGCCCCGGTGACGTACCTCTACTTCGTCTCCCGCAATGACGGATCCCACCACTTCTCCGAGACGCTTCCCGAACACAGCCGGGCGGTCCGGAAGTACCAAATCAATCGGAAATCCAGCGGAAATTAAACTTTTCCCTTGACAGGGATGGATGACGGCCTTACTATTGCATCCGGGTGGAGCAAAGTGGATGATTGTGGAGGAGTCTCTCGCATGTCTGTGTTCCGGGGGAGATATTACCATACGATCGACGACAAAGGAAGAATCATCTTCCCCGCCAAGCTGCGCGAGGTCTTCGCCGAGAAGTACGACAACCGGATGGTCATCACGAACTGGGACGGCTACCTCATGGCCTTCCCCTTCGACGAGTGGCAGATCCTCGAAGAAAAAATCTCCCATCAATCCATTCTCAAGAAAGAAGTCCGCGCATTTCAGCGCTTTTTCATGTCCGGGGCGGTGGACTGCACCTTCGACAGCCAGGGCCGCATCCTGGTCCCCCCGCCGCTCCGCGAGTACGCCAAGCTGGAGAAAGACATCGTCCTGGCCGGAATGGTCCGGGTCATCGAGATCTGGAGCAAGGAACGCTTCGAGGAGGAGATCCGCAAGTCCGGCGAAAGCATAGAGAGCTTCAGCGATTACATGGCCGACCTGGGAATCTGACGGGCCAGCTCCCCTGGCGAGATTCCCGCGTCCGCTTCCACCCGCGATCCTTGAAAAGAATGATGAACGACGCAGGAGTGCCATCCGCCTATCATGAACCGGTGCTGCTCGAGGAGGTTCTCGAGTCGCTCAGCCTGAAGCCGGGCGGCATCTACGTGGACGGCACCCTGGGCGGCGGCGGGCACGCCGGGGGCATCCTCGGCGCCACGTCCCCCGACGGCGTCCTGGTCGGCATCGACCGGGACGACGACGCCCTCGCGGAATCTCGACGGGCCCTCGAGCCCTTCGGGCGGCGCGCGATCCTCGTCAAGGGGAACTACGCCGACCTCGGGGACATCCTCGCGGGGCTCGGGATCGACCGCGTAGACGGCATCGTGCTCGACCTCGGGGTCTCGTCGCACCAGCTCGAGGCGGCCGAGAGGGGCTTCAGCTTCTCGAAGCCCGCGCCGCTGGACATGCGGATGGACCGGGAGGCATCGACGACCGCCCGGGAGCTGGTCAACCGGGCCGACGCGCGGGAGCTCCAGCGGATCCTTCGCGATTACGGCGAGGAGCTGATGGCCGGGCGCATCGCGCGGGCCATCGTCGAGAGACGCAAGGCGGGCCCGATCGAAACGACGGACGAGCTGGCCGGCCTCATCGCTTCCGCCATGCCGGCCCGGATGCGCCACGGGAGGATCCACCCCGCGACGCGGAGCTTCCAGGCGCTTCGGATCGCCGTCAACGACGAGCTGACGAACCTCGCCCGGGGCATCGCCTCGGGAATCGACCGGTTGAAGGAAGGCGGGCGGTTTGCCGTCATCACCTTCCACTCGCTGGAAGACCGGATGGTCAAGGATCTCTTCCGCGACGCCTCGCGGGGCTGCACCTGCCCGCCCGATCTTCCCGTTTGCGCCTGCGGGGGCAAACCGAGGCTGCGGGTGATCGCCCGCAGGCCCATTCGTCCCGGCGAAGCGGAAATGGAGCGAAACCCCCGGGCGCGCAGCGCGAAACTGAGAACTGCAGAAAGGATTGGAGGATGCCGGTAGCGAAGGTGGCACGGCCCAGGGCCGCGATGGAGGTGAGGGAGGCCGCGGGCCTGCGCGTCCCCACGCTCATCCTGTCGCTTCTGGTGCTGGTGGCCGTGGCGCTCGTCTACGTCTGGTCCCATCTCCACAACACGCAGCTCAAGTACCAGATCGCCGAGGAGATGACCGTCCGGGACAACCTCATGGAGGAGAACCGCAGGCTCAAGGTGGAGATCGCCACGCTGAAGTCGCCCCAGCGGATCGAGTCCATCGCCCGGGACAAGCTCAAGCTCCAATACCCCGAACGGGAGCAGGTGGTCCTGATCAAATGAACGGGAAGCCGAGAAAATGGTTCCGCTTCCGGATCGCCACGATGCTGGCGCTGTTCGGGGTGCTGTTCTGCGCGCTCGTCTTCCGCGCCTTCCACCTGCAGATCATGACGGGGAAGACCTACAAGACCCTGGCCGAGAAGCAGCACAAGAAGACCCTCCAGCTCTACCCCGAGCGCGGCATCATCTACGACCGCAACGGCGAGAAGCTCGCCGCGAGCATCCTCGCGGACTCCGTCTTCGCCGACCCCTCCAAGATCGACGACGTGGACGAGGCCGCTGCCCAGCTGGCCTCCGTGACGGGCCAGCCGAAAAAGGCGATCGCCCAGCAGATCGCCAAGTCGAAGAACTTCTGCTGGGTGGCCCGCATGATCACCCCCGCCCAGTCCGAGCAGATCAAGAACCTCAAGATGGAGGGGGTCTACCTGATCCAGGAACCCAAGCGTTTCTACCCGAACCGGGAACTCGCCGGCCAGCTCGTCGGCTTCGTGGGGATGGACTCCAACGGGCTCGAGGGCCTCGAGATGCGCTACGACGGCTACCTGCGGGGCGAGCCGGAGAAGATCCTCTGGGGCCGCGACGCCCGGGGCAAGAAGCTCTACATGCCCGAGCGCTCCGTGACGGGCAAGAAGGACGAGCAGCTGAGCCTCGTGCTCACCATCGACAGCCGCATCCAGCACGCCGTGGAGTCGAACCTGAAGGAGGCCGTGCTGCGCACACGCGCCCGGGGCGGTTTCATCATCGTCATGGACCCCCGCACGGGCGAGATCCTGGCCATGGCCAACAACCCCGTGTTCAACCCCAACGCCTACGCCAGCGCCACGGCGGACAACAAGCGCAACAAGGCCATCACGGACTGCTTCGACCCCGGCTCCACCTTCAAGCCGTTCCTGGTGGCCGCCGCCATCGAGGAAGGCGTCGTGAAGGAGACGGACCGCTTCTACTGCGAAAACGGCGCCTACCGCGTGGCCAACGCGACCTTCCACGAGGCCAACCGCAAGCGGCACGGGGTCCTCACGGTGCGGGAGATTTTGAAGTATTCGAGCAACATCGGCTCCGTGAAGATTTCCGAGAAGCTGGGACGGGAAAAGTTCCACGCCTACATCCGGAATTTCGGGTTCGGCCAGAAGACCAACATCGAGCTGCCCGGCGAGATCGCGGGCCTGCTGCGCCCCTGGCAGAACTGGACGCAGGTCGACACCTCCACGGTCGCCTTCGGCCAGGGCATCTCCGTGACGGCCATCCAGCTCGTCTCGGCCCTGTCCGCCATCGCCAACGACGGGGTCCTCATGCAGCCCCACATCGTGAAGAAGTTCGTCGACGCGAGCGGCGAGACCGTCCGGGAGTTCGCCCCCACCCCCGTGCGCCGGGTCATCTCGGCGACCACGGCCCGGAGGATGACGACCATGCTGACCAACGTCGTGGGCGAGCAGGGCGGCACGGGCAAGAACGCGGCTCTCGTGAACGTGGACGTGGCGGGCAAGACCGGCACGGCCCAGAAGTTCGACTTCGCGCACAAGCGTTTCTCCAGCGAGCGGGTCCGGACCTCCTTCATGGGCTTCTTCCCCTCCGAGAACCCGCGCTTCGTCATGCTCGTCTCCATCGACGAACCGCAGCTCCACAAATGGGGCGGCGAGGCGGCGGCTCCCGTGTTCCGATCGATCTCCCAGCAGCTCATCCGCTGTTTCGAGCACGACATCGGGGAGACGCCCCCCGTGCAGGAAAAGGAAATCAACACGGGCGCCAGGATCCAGCTCGTGTCGACCCCCGCGGCGATCCCGCCAGCAGGCGCCGCCGCCGCGGATGAAGAGGCCGTCATGCCCGATTTTCGGGGGATGACGGTCCGGCAGGCCCTGAAGGCGGCCCAGGAAAAGGGCCTCACCATGAACGTCACGGGCAGCGGCTGGGCCGTGAGCCAGAAACCGGCGGCGGGAAGCCCGCTCAAGGGCCACCGGTCGTGCACCGTATCCTTCAGCACGGGGGATTGAGAGGCCGACGTGGACTTGCTTGACCTGCTTGAGAATGTCGACGTCCTGGAGGTTCACGGGACGCGGGCGCGGGAGATCGAGGGCATCTGCTACGACTCGCGCCGCTGCGGGGAGGATTTCCTGTTCGTGGCCGTCCCGGGGGCCAAGTTCGACGGGCACCTCTTCGTCCCCGAGGCCGTCAGGCGCGGGGCGAAGGCCGTCGTCTACGACCGGGAGATCGCCCGGCACGCCAGCTACACCGCCATCCGGGTGCGCGACAGCCGCCGGGCCCTCGGGGTGCTGGGGAAGAACTTCTTCGGGAACCCCTCGGGCTCGATCGGACTCATCGGGGTGACGGGCACCAACGGGAAGACGACCGTCACCTACCTGCTCGAGTCCATCCTGGGAGAGGCAGGCCACGAACCCGGGGTCATCGGCACCGTCAATTACCGCTGGGGCTCGACCGTGGCGGCCGCCTCGCACACGACCCCCGAGTCCTTCGAACTGCAGCGCCTGCTCGCCGGCATCCGCGACGCCGGCGTCACCCACGTCGTCATGGAGGTCTCCTCCCACGCCCTCGAGCTGAGAAGGGTGGAGGACTGCGCGTTCGACTGCGGGATCTTCATGAACCTCTCGCAGGACCACCTCGACTTCCACGGCACCATGGAGGCCTACTTCGCGTCCAAGAAGCGTTTCTTCACGGACCTGCTGGCGGGCGAGAAGAACGGCCGCCGGCAGGGACGGATCATCAACCTCGACGACCCCTGGGGCCGCAGGCTTGCCGACGAGCTGGGGGCCAAGGGCCTGACGACCTTCGGCATCGACTCGATCGCCTTCGTTCAGGCCCGGGACGTGGAGTACGACCTCGGCGAGACCCGCGCGGAGATCGAGACCCCGGCGGGCACGTTCCCGATCCGGGCGCCCTTCATCGGCAAGTTCAACCTCTCGAACATCCTGGCCGCCACGGCGGCGGCGTTTCACCTGGGGATCCCGCTCTCGGCGATCCAGCGGGGCATCGAGACCGCAAGACCGGTCCCCGGGCGGCTCGAGAAGATCAGCGGGCCCGGCGAGCCCGCCGTCTTCGTCGACTACGCCCACTCGGAGGACGCCCTGCGGCGGGTGCTCCAGAATCTCGCCCGGTTCCGCAGGGGCCGGATCATCACCGTCTTCGGCTGCGGCGGCGACCGCGACCGCGGGAAGCGCCCGCTCATGGGCCGGGCCGCCGCGGAGGGGAGCGATCTCGTCGTGGTCACGTCCGACAACCCCCGCACGGAGCAGCCGCTGGCGATTATCGGCGAGATCGAAGGCGGGATCGACCCCGCCGTCATGAGGAAAACGGACCCGGCGGGCCTGGGCGCCGGCGACAAGCTCTACGCCATGGTGGCGGACCGGCGGGAGGCCATCGGCCTCGCCGTGGGAATCGCCGCCCCCGGGGACATCGTGCTCATCGCCGGCAAGGGGCACGAGGACTACCAGATCCTCGGGCAGCAGACGGTTCCCTTCGACGACCGGACCGTGGGCCGCGAGGCCCTGGACCGGAAGAAAGGGCGAACGGCGTGACGAGAATCGAGACCCCCCGATTCACGCTGCAGGACGTGCTGACGGCCACGGGCGGCACGCTCGTACAGCCCGGCCGGGCCGACGCCTTCGACGGAGTCTCGACGGACTCGCGCTCCCTCGCG
>JALOPC010000258.1 GCA_025454095.1 Syntrophales bacterium
CACGGAGTGCCTCATGGTCTCCGCCATCAACGAGGCGAAGGTTGCCGTGGACTGCCTGAAAAAAGGCGCCTACGACTACCTCACCAAGCCGGTCAACCGAGACGACATGGTCGCCGCGATCCGCCGCGCGCTGGAGCGCAAGCGGCTCCTGGAGGTTATCGCCGTCGTCAAGAGCGAGGCCCTGCCGGAAATCGCCCCGAGCAGGATCCCTTCGGCCCTGATCGCCCGGTCGGAAAAAATGCTTCGCCTCCTCAAGGAAGCCGAACTCTACGCCTCGATCACGGTCCCGCTGCTGATCACGGGGCAAAAGGGCACGGGCAAGGAGACCGTGGCGCGGCACATTCACGATACGGGGTCCCAGAAGGGCGGTCCCTTCGTGGTCCTCGACCTCGAGTCGCTCAAGGGGGATCAGCACCTGACGGCCCTGTTCGGCAGCGAAAAAGGCGGCGGTCACATCGATCAGGCCCGCAAGGGAACCCTGTTCCTCGACGAGATCAGCTACCTGCCCTCCGACGTGCAGGCGATGCTGCTGAAAGCGATGCAGGAAAACAGCTACCTGCGCCCCGGGACGAGCGAGAAGTGCCCCCTCGACACCCGCCTCATCATCTCGACGAGGCTCGACCCTGAGGCGCTGGTAAGCAAGGGCGAGCTGAGGAAGGACCTGTACTACTTCGTCAAGGGCTCGACGCTCATCCTGCCGGCGCTCAAGGAGAGAAAGAGCGACATCCCCCTGCTGGTCGAACACTTCGTGAGTGCCTGTGCCGGCGACCGCGACCTCGCGGTGGCGCAGGACGCCATGAGCACCCTGTGCGACTACGATTTCCCCGGCAACATCCCCGAGCTGGAAACCGTCGTGAAGGACATGCTGGCCAGAACAACCGGCAGCGCGATCACGCGGGACACCCTGCCGGACGGCATCAAGGCGAAAATCCGGGTCAAATTCCTCGCGGGCCTCCCGGCCCCGAAGGACATCCTCAAGAACCTGAACAAGGATTACCTCATCCGGGAGCGCTGGTGCCCCCTGGAGCTTTCGGGAAACCGGATCGTCGTGATCATCGACACCCTCGACGACCTCATGCGCCGCGACGAGATCCAGAGCGTCCTGAAGACGAAGGCGGTGGATTTCCGCCCTGCCGAGAAAGAGGACATCTTCAAGTTCATCCACCACTTCTACAGCAAGATGGGCGGGGAGGTCGAACTCCGCGACATGATCGAAAAGGGGATCCCCGACGAGTCCGGGCCCGTGGACGACGAACCGGAAATCACGGAGACGGACAACATCGTCCCGCAGATCATGAACAAGATCATCAACGAGGCCTTCCGGCGCCGCGCTTCCGACATCCACATCGAGCCCAACCCCCGGGAAAGGCGCGTGGACATCCGGTTCCGCATCGACGGGGACCTGGCCCCCTACGAGGCGCTCCCGTTCAACTACCGGACGGCCCTGGTCTCGCGGATCAAGATCATGGCGGGCATGGACATCACCGAGAAGCGGCTGCCGCAGGACGGAAAGATCAAGTTCCGCTGCTACAACGGCGAAACGATCGAGCTGCGCGTCGCCACGCTCCCCATCGGGGGCCTGGAAGACGCCATGCTGCGCCTGCTGGCCACGGGAGAGCTGCTGCGGCTCGAGGATGTGCACCTCGACCCCCTGAACTACGAACACCTGCTTGCGATGTCCGAAAAACCGCACGGGCTCATTCTCTGCGTGGGACCCACCGGCTCCGGCAAGACGACGACGCTGCACGCCCTGATCGAGCAGCTCAAGCGTCCGGCCCTCAAGATCATCACGATCGAGGACCCCATCGAAATCAGCCAGCCGGGCATCCGGCAGGTGCAGGTGAACCGCAAGATCGGGCTCGACTTCTCGGCGGCCATGCGCTCTTTCCTGCGCTCCGACCCCGACATCATCATGGTCGGCGAGATGCGGGACCCGGAGACGGCCAAGATCGGCACGGAGGCCTCCCTCACGGGGCACCTGGTCCTCAGCACGCTCCACACCAACGACGCGCCGGAAACGGTGGTGCGCCTCCTGGACATGGGGCTCGACCCCTTCCACTTCGGCGATTCCCTGATCGGCATCGTCTCGCAGCGCCTCGTCAGAAGCCTCTGCCAGCGATGCCGGGAGTCCTACGTCCCGACGGAGATCGAGTACCGGAAGATCCTGCGGACCTGCGGGGAGAGCTTCATGTCCGCGACCCTGGGGATCACGGCGCGGGAACAGCTGAAGCTCTACCGGTCGCAGGGCTGCGACGCCTGCGGCGGCACGGGCTACTGGGGCAGGCTGGCGATCCACGAGGTCCTGGTGGCAACGGATGTGATCAAGCGGATCATCCAGAAACGGGGCACCGTGGCCGAGGTGAGGGAGACGGCCGTCTCGGAGGGCATGACCACTCTCCTGCAGGACGGGATCAAGAAGGCGATGAAAGGCCTGACCGACTTCGACCAGCTTCGGAGGGTCAGCGTGAGATAAACGTCGGGCCCCGGGATCCTGCGAACAGACAAATCCCCCTCTGGCCCCCTCAGCCGCGCATCATGAGTTCGGCGTACACCTTCCTGTGCAGCGGCACCGGGATTCCCAGTTCCTTGCCAGCCCGGACCATGTAGGCGGTGAAGATGTCGAGCTCCGTGCGGTTTCCCCTCTCGTAGTCGAGCTGCATGGAAGTCTTTGTGCTCGGTGCGAAGGCGGCGGCCTTTCCGAGCGAGGCCTCCACGATGTCGGGCGGGAAGTGGACCCCCTTCCCCCGCGCGACGGCCTCGATCTCCTTCATCATCCCCTCGATCAGGGCGCGGTCGTCCGCGTCGGCCAGGACGCCGCCGAAGGGCTTGCCCGTCAGGGAGGTGACCCCGGCCATGGGGCCGATGAAGATGTACTTCGTCCACAGCGGGAGCAGCGGATCGGCGGAGAGTTCCGCCTTGATGCCTGCGTCCCGCAGCAGGGCCTCGATGGGGCGGTATTTCTCCACGTCGGCCCGGTTGGCGGGGCCGAAGAAGAGCTGGCCCGTTCCGCCGGCCTGCTTGACGACGCCGGGGCCCTGGATGGCCGAGCTGATGAAAACGCCGCCGTACAGGACCTCGCCCCTGGGAAGGACCGCCCGGAGCCGATCCGTGATGTCCACGCCGTTCAGGAGGGGCAGCGCGATCGATTCGGCCCCGAGATTTCCCGCGACGGCCCGCGCCGCGTCCTCGAGCCCGTAGCTCTTGGTGCAGAAGATCGCCAGGTCCAGCGGGCCCATCTCGGCGGGGTTGTCCGTGGCCTGCATCGGCCTGACCGTGTACTCGCCGTCGACGGTCACGAGCTTGAGCCCGTCCTTTCGGATGGCC
>JALOPC010000259.1 GCA_025454095.1 Syntrophales bacterium
CGCATTGGACCGGGAGGCGCGGGCCACGGTCAGCAGCGTGAGGGCGTCGAGGACGTCCGTCATCCGGGAGACCTGTTCCCGGTAGCGCTCCTGGTTGATCCGGTAGTTCTCCTCGGCCTGCTCGATCGACATCTCCGTCACGGCAATGAGTTTTTCCGCCTCCTTCACGGCCAGCCAGGCATTCTTCACCTCCAGGGTGACCTGGTCCTTGACGCCGGCAAGCGTATTCATCGCCTGTTTTTCCTGGCTGGCGCTGGCATCGCGGGCATACTTCGTGCGCCCCCACTCCCAGAGGTCCCACGTCGCCACGGCCGCCACGGACCAGTTTTCGGGGTCCCGGTACTTCGAGCCGTTCAGATCGCCGCCGTCGCCGTATCGCTGGTAGCTGCCGATAACATTCAGCGAGGGGTAGAACTCGCTCTCCACGACCTTGACCCTCTGGCCCGCCTGCTCCACCCGCGCGGCGTAGAGCCGGATTTCGGGACGGTTGTCGAGGGCTGTTTTCAGGCAGTCCTCGAAGGAAGTCTCGTAGGGCCTGTATTCGAGGATGTCCTCCACGTCGGCGGCCGCATCGATCGGCCGCCGCAGCACCGTGTTGAACCGGGCCCTGGCTTCCAGCAGCCGGTTTTCCGCCCGGACAAGCCCCTGGGTGCCGTCGGCGAGCCGCACCTCGGCCTGGAGGTAGTCGTTGCGCGGCACGATCCCCACCTCGTAGAAGTTCTTCGCCAGGTCCTTCTGGGCGGCAAGCTGCTCGACGGACTGCTTCGCCACGCCGACCAGGCGCTTGGCCTTGAGGATGGTGAAGTAGGACCGCTTCACGTCCAGGACGATGTCCTGGATCGTACCCAGCTCCTCCTGTTTCGAGGCATCGACCCCGAGCCGCTGGATGTCGTAGGTTGCCTTGACCCGCCCGCCCGTGAAGAGGGGTTGCCGGGCATCGAGGGACCAGGTGTAGTTGTTCTCCGTCCCGGTGACCCTCTCGCCGAGGGGCGGGTCGAGCCGGATGAAGGGATCCTCGTTGAGCCGCGTGTAGTTGTAGGATGTGCTCACCTTCGGGAGAAACCCCGTGAAGGCCTCCTTCTGCCTCGCCTCCGATGCAAGGACCCCCTCCCGGGCCGACTGGATGACGACGCTCTGCCGCAGGGCGATCGCGATGCTCTCCTCCAGCGTCATCGGCGCCGCACTCTCCTGCGCCCCGGCGGCCGCGATCGAAAGCAATGCCCAGCACACACCGGCAAACGCTCCAATCCGAGTGAATCGTTTCATGCTGCTCACCTCACTGCTGCACTTCCTATGATCAACAGGCCGTCCCTGTACTCTTATCCCTACTTCTTTCACTTCTTTCACTTCTTTCACTTCCCCCACTGCCGGGCAGCGCCTAATCCATCCGCTTCCGGAACCGCCCCACGGCCCCAGCAAATACCGCCGTCCCCAGAATGACAAGAGCCAGATACTGGGGCCAGAGGACCTCCATCCCGACGCCCTTGAGAAAGAGGCCCCGGATGATGACGATCATGTAGCGCAGGGGGTCCAGGTAGGTGAGTCCCTGCACGAGGATCGGCATGTTCTCGATGGGGAAGACGAACCCGGAGAGCATGAAAAAGGGCACGATGAAGAAGAACGTCGTCATCATGGCCTGCTGCTGGGTGGCCGAGATGGTGGAGATGAAGAGGCCGATGCCGAGATTGCTCAGCAGGAAGAGGCACACGCCCGCAAACATGAGCAGGGCGCTTCCCCGCATGGGCACGTCGAACCAGAAGACGGCGAAGAGGCTCACCGCCACCATCTGGGCAATCGAGATCAGGGTGTAGGGGATCGTCTTGCCGAGGATCAGTTCGAAGGGCCGCATGGGCGTCACGACGAGCTGCTCCATGGTCCCCGCCTCCTTCTCCTTGATGATCGCCATGGAGGTGAACAGCAGCGAGATGATCATGATCAGGACGGCCACGATCCCGGGGACGAAGAAGTCCCGGCTCTCCAGGTTTTCGTTGTACCAGGTCCGGATGCGCGCGTCGATCCGGCCGTATTCGATCCGCTGGGGGACCAGCTCGCGAATGAAGTCCTGGCTGAGTTTCTCGAGAACCTGCAGGGTGTAGGCGACCCGCACCCCGGCGAGGTTGCTCATGCTGCCGTCGGCCAGGACCTGGACGGCGGCCGTCCGGCCGCTGCGGATCCGCTCGCTGAAGTCCGGGCCGATCTTGACGGCCACGTCCACCCGGCGTCGCAGCAGCAGCTCCTCCAGCTCCCGGGGATCGTTCACGCGGTGCGTGATCCGGAAGATGGGGCTCCCCTCGAAGGCCTGGCTCACGAGCCGGCTCTCCCTCGTGCGGGACTGGTCGAGAATCCCCATCTTGACGTCCCGCACGTCCGTGGAGACCACGTAGCCGAAGATCAGGAGCTGGATGAACGGCATGACGACGAGGATGGGCCGGTTCTTCCGGTCCCGGAAGAGCTGGATGAATTCCTTGCGGACGATCTCGCGGATGCGCACCCGGTTCATAGCCCCTCCTTGCGCATCTTGACAACAGCGAGAGCGGCGCTGGCGAGAAACATGGCGAGCAGCACGAGGTAGCTCGGCCAGAGATAGCCCATCCCGACGTCCCGCAGGAACAGCCCGTTCAGGATGTCGATGAAGTAGGTCGCCGGCACGACGCAGGTCACGAACTGGAGCATGCGGGGCATGTTCTCCACGGGGAAGACGAAGTTCGACAGCAGCAGGGCCGGCAGGTACGAGACGAGCAGCGCGATCTGGTTGGCCACGAGCTGCGACTTCGTGGCGATCGAGATGAAGAGCCCCAGCCCGAGGGCCACGGACAGGTACAGCGACGAGGCGAGAACCATGAGCCAGAAGCTCCCCTTCATGACGACCCCGAAGAGCAGCTGCCCCATGAGAAGCGCCACGAGGACGTCCGTCATGGCGATGAGGAAGTAGGGGATGGCCTTCCCCGTGAGGAACTCGAAGGCGTTGATGGGCAGGGAGCGGATGGTCTCCATCGTCCCGTTCTCGTACTCCCTCGCGATGACCAGCGAGGTCAGCATGGCCCCCACGATCATGATGATGACGGCGATGATGCCGGGCACGATGAAGTTGCGGCTCTCGAGCTCCTCGTTGAACCAGACCCGCACGCGACCCTCCACGGGCGGGTGGAGTCTCTCGAGCCCCTGGCGATCCAGGAACTCGGCCAGGAGCCGGCTGTTGTAGCGCTCGACGAAAGAGGTCATGTAGCCGCGGGAGATGGTCCCGATGTTCGGGTCGCTCGCGTCGAGCAGGACCTGCAGGGGCGCCTCGCGGTTCGAGCGGATGTTCTCGGTCCACCGCCGAGGGCGATCGTGGCCTTGCCGGCGTCGAGCCATGCGGCGGCGGCGCCATCGTCGGGCAGGACGCTCACCAGGTCGAAGTAGGCCGAGGCGTCGAGGCGGCTTGCGAAATCCCGGGACAGGTCGGTGCGGTCGTGGTCGACGATGACGACCTTCACATTGTCCACGTCGAGCGAAAGCGCGTAGCCGAACAGCAGGATGAGCAGCAGCGGCAGCGCGAAGGCCATGTACAGGCTCCGGTACCATGTACAGGCTCCGGTAATCCCGGACGATGTGGTAGAACTCCTTCCGGGCCACGGCCTGCACGTTTCGGGGGTGGATGAGCATCGGTGCCTGTTCCGTCTGTTTCGTCGGTCTATGAAGTGAGCAGCAAGGGTATCGGGTCTAGGGGTGGAAAAAGAATTCTTCTAAGAACAATCTCAATACCTTCAGCCCCTATACCTGAGACCCTGGACCCTGGACCCTGTCCTGTTTCGTCATCAGCCGGATGAACGCCTCGTTCAACGTGGCCCCCGCCTCGCCGGGGCAGGCCTCCCGGATGATCTCGCCGGGGCTGCCGATGGCGACGATGCGGCCCTCGTTGATCATGACGATGCGGTCGCAGTTCAGGGCCTCGTCCATGTAGTGCGTCGTGACGAAGACGGTGACCCCCTGCCCCGCCAGTTCCCGGATGAATTCCCAGAAATGGCGACGGGTGATGGGATC
>JALOPC010000260.1 GCA_025454095.1 Syntrophales bacterium
GTTGTATTTGCTGATTAAATTATTGAGTACGAGTTTGGTACGACCGGTGCTCTACGTGGCGGCAACCAACACAGCCGAGGTGACGCCATGTCAGACAGAGACTTTCCGAAACAGGACCCCGGCCGCACCGCGGAACGGCCCCGGCCGGATGACGGCGAGAGCGACCGGGAGCCGGGGGCAGGCCTGTCAGGGGAAGGACCGGGGGTACCGGGTGCGCCGTTGCGGCATGACCCGTGCCGTGCATTCATGGAGCAGATGCCCTTCGGCGTCCTGACGGCCCGGCCCGACTACACCGTGGACTACCTCAACGGGCGATTCCGGGAGATGTTCGGGTACGGGATCGACGAGATCCCCGACATCCGGGCCTGGTTCGAGAAATTTGCGCACAAGCCCGTCTCCAACGGCATGCTCGATCAGCTTTTTCATGCCCGCACCCCCCGCGCGGGAGGGATGCACCGGGAAACCGTGATTGCCGTCCAGACCAAGCGGGGCGGCAGGCGGCTCTGCCAGGTCCACTTTGTGGCCCTCGCCGACGGCCGGGTGCTCACGACCTACGAAAACGTCGCTGAACGGAGCCGCATCGAATCGGAGCTGCAGTACACGAAAATCGATTCGGTCAGCATCCTGACCGGCGGCCTTGCCCTCATCATCAATGGGATTGCGGACGGCCTGCAGGCCCTGCTGGAGACCGTACAGGGCCAGAACACCCCGGCGGTGAAGCAGCTTCAGGCCATCGGGCAGGAGGCGCGCTCGGCCCGGGAACTCCTGCAGAAAATCGAGAGCTTCGCCGGCGGCCGGGTGAGCGAGGCGCGGCCGGTCGATTTGAAGGAGATCCTCCGCAAGACCTCCACCATCTTCGCCAACACCCGGGGCGGGATCACCGTGCGGCGCAAGCTCGAGGAAAAGCTCTGGGCCGTCGAGGTCGAGCGGATCCAGCTCGAAAAGATGCTCATCCACCTGTATTTCCACCTGCAGCAGGTGTCCCCGACGAACTCCGAGTTCCATCTCGAGGCCGAAAACGCCTGCCTCTTCGCGCCGGAGTCCACCCTCTACCGGGTCAAACCGGGCAAGTACGTCAAGGTGAGCCTGTCGGCAAGCGCCCTGCCGCGGGCACCCGAGGGCCGTCCGAGGGCGCTTCGCCTGTCCGCCATGATGAACGATGCCGGCCTGCGGGACAGCCTGAGCATGACCTACGCGCAATGCATCGTGCAGAGTCACGGCGGCGTCATGACCCTCACCGGCGACGCGGAATCCCCGTCGGCCATTCACATCCTGCTCCCGGCCGCCCAGTCGCCGGCGCTCGAATCCGCGGGCCGGCGCAAGGCCGGGACATCGGGGGGGACGATCCTCCTGGTGGATGACGACGAGGTCCTGACCGGCGTGATCCGGGAGATCCTGGAGTCGGCCGGCTACCGGGTGCTGACGGCGTTCGGCGGCCGGGAGGCGCTCGAGATCTACGAAGCATGGAGAGGCGACGTCGACCTCGTGATGCTGGACATGATCATGCCCGGCATGGGAGGGGCGGAGACCTTCAGGGAACTGCAGGGAATGGATCCGGCGGTATCCGTGCTCATCATCAGCGGCTACAGCCTGCCCGACGAGGTCCGCGAACTGCTCGCGCAGGGGTGCAAGGGGTTTCTGCAGAAGCCTTTCCTGATTCCGGAACTGTTAACCGCGATCCGCCAGGCGATCCGGCGGGACGACGAGAAGAGAGGGTAAGCTCGTGAACGGCACCGAAAGGGTACTCGAGGACAAGTCGATCTACATCGCCGGCTCGCGCCGGCTGGACAATGAAGCGCTCGCGCGCTTTCTCGAAAGGGAAGCGGGCACGCAATGCGAGGCGGTTTCCTTCGGGCACATGGAAACCCTGGGGCGCGGGCCACACCCCTCCGGAAGCCTGCTGTTTCTCGTCGATGCCCTTGATCCGGGACTCCGGGCGGCGGCTCCGCAGAAAAACGGCGGGGTAAACGGTTTGCTGCCCGCCGGGCTGTTTTCCGTCCTGTTCAAGGAAGGGCCCAACGGCAACGGGGGCGACAAGGCCGCCCCGGGCTGCCGCTGCGGATTTTTCTACCGATTCGAGTCCGCCGAGAGGTTCCTTCGCGCCCTCCTGAATCTCTTTGCCGATCGTCAGTCGACACCCGGGCCCGGGGAGCTGCCCGTCGGCTTCATGAGACCGGGGAGCCCCATGGAGGCGGCCGAAGGACACCCCCTGAGCCCGAGGGAATTCCACATCCTGTTCCTGATGGCCGGCGGCCTCCACAACAGCGATATCGCCGCCCATCTCAACATCAGCGGCCACACGGTCCGAACGCACCTCTACAACATCTTCCGCAAGATCAACGTGCGAAGCCGCGTGCAGGCCTCCCTGTGGATTCACGAGCACGTGGAGCGGTTCTTCTGCTTGTTGTAACCGGCCTTTTGTCGCAGCCAGGAATTCGGCGCCTCCCTCGAGGCGCCATTCCCGGGCCCGGCCTTTCCGGAATGTGACCTCGATGACGCGCCGAAAACACGAAACCGCCTGGGCGTTTCCCGGCGGCGGTGATCGAAAGCACCCCGTGTTCTTCAGCGGGAGATGGGCATGCTCAGGAGGCGGGCGACGACGGGGGCAACCATGAACCCGAAAACCGCCACGGGGGCCAGGTAAACCAGGAGGGTCATGAGGCTGTCGATGACGATGAACGCCGTTCCGTCATCGGGGGAGTCCACCTCCACGATCTGATCGAAGATGCTGCCGTCTTTTCTCTGCGTATTCTCCGCGCAGATTTCCTGCCCATCGATCAGTCTTTCCGCCAGCGTTGCGCTCATGGCCCTCCTCCTTCGATTTCGTTTGCACGAGAGAGGAGCATCGGATATGCCGGCGCGGCGCATGACTTAATATCCATTTAAAATCATGATGTTACATGTTTTTCCGTCCCGGGCGCAGGTGTGCGGGGAGGCCGCCGGGAGGCGCAGAATGGGAGGTAATCTAAATAAAGATATTCCAGATCAAATGGTTATGTTCCATGTTCCATTCTGGCGCGGTGCGATTTGATCCGGCGTTTCGAACCCCCGGTATTCCTTTTCTCCCGATCCCGCCCGTTCAGTGTCGCGGAGGGCCCCGCCCGCTGAAAGGTTCACTCGTGAGAACCGTGATTGAGCCGGGCAGCGCGATCTGTTACGATGGAGACAGCCCCGCGTACGAGGAGGGAGCCCGATGAAAAAGGAACTGGCGGAATATCCCGTCGTCGTGGATGTGCCCGTGGTCTGGGGCGAGATGGACGCCTTCGGCCACGTCAACAACATTGTCTATTTCCGCTATTTCGAGACGGCAC
>JALOPC010000030.1 GCA_025454095.1 Syntrophales bacterium
GAACGCTGTGGGGCGGGCGCCTGGCCGACACCTACGGCCACCGCCGGGCCGTTCTCATCGGGTACGCGGCGCTCATCCCCCTGCTCATTCTCTTCGTCAACGTGCAGGATGTCCGGCTCGCCACGGCGCTGCTCGTGCCGATCGGCATCGTCCTGCTCTCCACGTACAGCCCGCTGGTCGTGATGGGCCAGCGGTTCCTGCCGAACCAGGTGGGGCTCGCCTCGGGCATCACGCTGGGGGTGGCCATCTCGATCGGCGGGATCGTGGCGCCGCTGCTGGGTCATGTAGCCGACGGCTACGGTCTTCCTTCGGCTCTGACCGTGCTCTCCTTCCTCACCGTGCCGGCGGTCTTGCTGACCCTGATGCTCCCGCGGCCCCTCAAACAAGACCGGAAGTTAGGAAGTTAGGAAGTTAGGAAGTTCGGAAGCTCGGAAAAGACAGGAGAACTCGTCTGCGCGTGGGCGTTGCCGAGCTTCCCAACTTCTCAACTTCACAACTTCCTCCCCGCCAGGAACCCGGCCGGACGACTCTGCAACTTCAATGTGACGAAACGGTGCATTTCCTGACCGAAGCCCGGGAGCGCCGCACGACCGTCCACGGCAAAACAAAGTGTAATTCCGGGTCGTTAACGAAATTTTGCTCTTTTCCCGGCAGGGGGTACAATCCTTGCTATTACATATTGACAAATGGAAGGCGACGTGACACATTAACGCGTCGAAAACAATCCGGAAGAGTTCCCTGCGGCGCGGGCCTCATGACTTTCAAAAAGGGCCATATCCCTTCCGGGCCATGCCCGCCACAGACATTCTTCGCAGGGAATAAACCCCTTCCGGTCATGCGAGGTGTTCCATGGTGTATCGAACTGTTCTTTTCGTCCTTCGGGACCACTCATAAGGGAGTCATGACGGGCCGGGTTGTTCGACCCGGCCGATCGAACCATTCAGCACGCATCCCCGGATGCCTTGCCTGAAGGAGCGATAGACCGACTCCAGGACCTATGCCGCCCTGCCGATCGCCGCGGTGATCACCGGCCGAGATCCGCTCCTTCCCGCTGAATCCGTCAGCCCCTTCCAAGAGATCCCTCTCGAGTGAAGAGACCAAGGTGTCCGTGGTCAGAAGCCGTGCGGCTTGTGCGTGCTGGTAAGCTGCATTCGGAGGCTTCGACAATGAAATACAAGGAAACGCTGAAACGACTGTTCAACCGGCTGATGCACCCCGCGCTGCGGGAAAAAGAGATCATCAAAACCCTCTCGGGTCTCCCGGGTGTGCGCCCCTTCCTCTACGAGTTCAAGCTGGGTCCGCTGTTCCTGATCTCGGCGTGGCTGTTTCTCTTTCACGCCAACTACACGGGTGCAGCCGAAGAGTGGCTCCTGTACTTCTTCGGGGGCTGCGCCGTGGTGGGGGTCCTGTCGGTGCACAAGGCCGTCATGCGGTTCCTCTACCGGATCGCCCAGTTCGAGAAACCCGTGGAAGGCCAGGACCGCACCATCATGATCACCGCCGAGACGGTGACGCTGCTGGGCTTCCTGATGGCGGCCATGGTCTTCCTCAACGAGTTCCAGTCGACGGGTTTCGGGCTGTAGGCTCCCGCTTCCCGCTGCAGCACCCTGACGCGCCCGGACAGGGCCGGGCGAAGGACGGCACCGCTGTTCCTTCGCCTGGGTTGTTCACGTTTCCCGCACGATCCCGCAGCGTTTTCCGCCGCCGGCATCCCGTGCGGGCAGACCTGCCCCCGCGGTGCGCCGGGCTGCCGGCATCTCATGACCGATTGCTGTTCGCAAGACCCTGGAAAACCAGGAGCGACAGCGCCGCCACGATCAGCACGCCGCCCCATCCTTCCCAGAAGGAAAACCGCTCCCCCAGCAGGGCATAGGCAAAGAAGAGCCCGAGAACCGGCGTGGCCAGGGACCCGAGGCCGGCGAGGCCGGCGGGAAGGACCTTGAGGACGTAAAACCACATGAGGATGGCCACGGCGCTTGTGAGCACGACGTTGTAGGTCATGGCCCCGGCCATCCAGGGGGTCCACCGGATCGGCGCCGAGGGGACGGCGAGCGCGACGGCCGCGAGCAGGAGCCCGCCGAAGAGCACCTGCCAGGCCGACAGGGAGATCACGTCCACCTCGCCGAGACGGTCCATGCGCTTCGTCACGACGGCGCTTGCGGCCCACGCCAGTCCGCTCGCAACGGCGAGCGTGCTCGGGAACCAATCGCCCCGGTAGTTCCAGGGCTCGAGCAGCAGGACGAGCCCCGCCAGGGCCAGGGCGACGGCCGGCCACTGCAGGCCCCTCGGCCGCTCGCCGAGCAGCGGCCAGGCCATGAGGATCAGCCAGAAGGGCATGGCATAGACGAGAATGGCCATCTTCCCGGCACCTCCCTCGACGAGGGCCCAGGTGGCGGTCCCCACGGAGACCGTCGTGCACAAGAACCCGACCAGGAGGGTCATGGGGACGTTCCGGGGACGCAGCGGCCGGCCCTTCCAGGCGAGGACCCCCAGCAGCAGGATGCCGCCGCCGATCGTCCGGATGGCCGAGAAATCAAAGGGGGAGACGAGGCGCATGGCCTCCTTGACGAGGACCCAGTTGTAGCCCCAGATGAGGGACATCACGATCAATGCCAGGATGGCGCGGGGCGCGGCACTCATCTTCCTCGACCTTTCCGGAGTCCCGTCGATGCCCCGCTCACGCGACGCCTGCGAGGGGAAGCGGCAAAAAAAAGGAGCCTGACCGTGACGGCAGGCTCCGTTGAGATTCTGGTGGTCCCACAGGGAATCGAACCCTGGTTTCCGGCGTGAGAGGCCAGCGTCCTAACCGCTAGACGATGGGACCTTGGCTGGGGGACAAGGATTCGAACCTTGGTAGCAAGATCCAGAGTCTTGAGTCCTACCACTAGACGATCCCCCAGGATCTTCCCGATCTGGAAGCACGAGAAATTAGACGAAACCTTCTGAAATGTCAAGGCGAAAAATTCAGGCGGCGGAAAAGCCCCCGGTCCGGGCCGGCTGCCCGGGACCCTGCGCCGGCCCGCGGAAAGACGGGTTTCATTCACGATATGGCGGGGTTAACTCCTCCGTGGCGCAGCAAAAAGTACTTGACAAAATAAGGGTTTTGTAATTAACAAGTACTCTTTCGCGAAGGCTTCCTCCGGGAAGCGAGAATCCATTCGCAAGGGACTCTCTTTGAAGATTCAAGTATCGCTCATTCCCGAGGAGGGGCGCCGGCTCCAGTACACGCTCGAAGGGGACTGGTACCGGGAAATGCTCCAGAAGGGCGGCGCGATCGAATTCCGGATCCGCCCGGCGGAGGTGTCCGTTGCGATCCACAAGGTCCTCGACGCGGTGACCCTCGACATCCAGGTGGAAACGGCCCTGGATCTGGGCTGCGGGCGATGCCTCGAGCCCTTCGAGCTGCCCGTGCGAGGCGGCTTCCGCTACACCCTGGTCCCCTCGCGCGGCCCGGAGGAACAGAAGGAGGAACTCTCCGACGAGGACATCTCGTTCGGGTATTACCAGGATGACCTGATCGACCTCGACGCCCTGGTCTTCGAGCAGATCCTGCTCCAGGTCCCCATGAAACCGCTTTGCGCGGAAACCTGCCGTGGGCTCTGCACGCAGTGCGGAGCCAACCTCAACGCGGGATCCTGCGGATGCAAGCCCGGCGCGGTGGACAGCCGCCTGGACGCACTCAGGAACTTCAAGGCAAAAAAACAAACCTGACGGAGAAACCAACCCATGCCGAACCCAGTAAAGAGACACTCGAAATCGAGGCGGAACAGCAGAAGGGCCCACGACTTCATCAACGCGCCGGCCGGCTCGGTCTGCCCCCAGTGCAACGAGCCGAAGCTGCCCCACCGTGCCTGCAAGAACTGCGGCACGTACAAGGGCAGGGAAGTGCTGAACGTCGACAAGGGCGAATAGCATCGCCGCCGGGGATCCTATGGCCAGGCTGGGCGTCCTTTTTCCCGGGCAGGGCTCGCAATACGTGGGCATGGGCCGGGATCTGTTCCAGCAGTTCGAACCCGCCAGGGCGTGCTTCGAGGAGGCGCGGGCGGTGCTCGACGTGGACATCGGCCGCCTGTGCTTCGAAGGTCCCCGGGAGTCGCTGGACCTTACCGAGAACACCCAGGCAGCCACCCTGACCCTGGAGATCGCCGCCTGGCGGGTCTTCGAGGAGCAGCTCGGGGTGCGCCCGTCGGCCATGGCAGGCCACAGCCTCGGGGAATACGGGGCGCTCTGCGCGGCGGGGGCACTCGGGTTTGCCGACACGCTGCGGCTCGTCCGGAAGCGGGCTTTCCTGCAGCAGCAGGCCGTCCCCCCCGGCGTCGGGGCCAATGCGGCGATCCAGGGGCTTGACCGGGACACGGTCGAAGCCCTGTGCCGGGAGGTGAGCGCCGAGGCGGGGCTCGTGAGTCCCTCGTGCTACAATGCCCAGGACCAGACCGTCGTATCGGGGTACACGGCCCCGGTGGAGGCGGTCATGGCGAGAGCCCTCGCAGCCGGCGCCAAGCGGGCGCTGAAACTCCCGCTGAGCGCGCCCTTTCACTGCGCGCTGCTGGAAGGGGCGGCACGGCGGTTCGGCGCCGATCTCGAAGGGGTCGCCTTCCGGGACTGCAGCGCCCCCGTGATCCCGAACTGCGAGCCGGGGGCCGTTCACGCGGCCGCCTCGACAAAGGGCCTGCTCATCCGGCAAATCCACCAGCCCGTGCGCTGGCTCGAAACGATCGAGAAAATGGCCTCGATGGGAATCGACACGGTCATCGAGATGGGCCCCAAGAAAGTGCTTTCGGTGCTCGCCCTTCGGATCCGCCGGGACCTCACGGTGCTGAACGTGGAAAATCTCGAATCCCTGCAGAGGACCGTGGAAGTCCTTTCGGGAAAGAGTTGAGACGATGAACCTCAAGGGCAAGGTCGCACTGGTCACAGGGGGGTCCCGGGGCATCGGCCGGGCCGTGAGCGTGCGGCTCGCCGGCGCGGGGGCTTTCGTTATCGTCAACTTCGCCCGCAACGAGGAGGCCGCCCGCGAGACGCTCCGCCTCATCGGCGAGGCGGGCGGCGACGGGAAGATCGCGCGATTCGACGTGTCCGACGACCGGGAATCCACCGATGCGATCGCAGCCCTGATCAAGGAAAAAGGCCGGATCGACATCCTGGTGAACAACGCCGGCGAGAGCCGCGACGGCCTGCTGGTGCGGATGAAGGACCGGGACTGGGACCGGGTCATCGACACGAACCTCAAAGGGGCCTTCCACTGCTGCCGGGCCGTGGCCTACACGATGATGAAGCAGCGCGGGGGCCGCATTGTCAACGTCTCGTCCGTCGTCGCCCTGTCGGGCAACGCGGGCCAGGCCAATTACAGCGCCTCGAAGGCCGGGCTCGTCGGGCTGACAAAATCGCTGGCCCGGGAGCTGGCGCCGCGCGCAATCTGCGTGAACGCCGTGGCCCCCGGCCTCATTGACACGGATATGACCTCCGCCATGACGGAGGAGCAGCGGGAGACGGTCCTCGCGGGGATCCCCCTCTCCCGGCTGGGCACACCGGACGATGTCGCCGGTGTCGTGCTGTTCCTGGCCTCCGATGAAGCCGGATACATCACGGGACAGGTGATCGGGGTCAACGGCGGGCTCTACATGTGAGTGGAAGCCGGGCCGCCCCGCCCCGAGGCGGAGCATTCGAGCTCAAACGGATTTGACACTTCTCAAGGAGGCGGATTGATGTCCATCGAGGAAAAGGTAATCGAGATCATCGTGGAGCAGCTGGATGTGACCCGGGAAGAGTGTGTCCCCGAGGCGTCGTTCATAGAGGACCTGGGTGCGGATTCGCTCGACCTGGTCGAGCTGATCATGGCCATGGAGGAAAACTTCGGCATCGAAATCTCCGACGAGGAGCTGCAGAAGATCCGGACCATCCAGGACGCCATCAACTATATCAAGAAAAAGAAGGGTCTGGCCAGCTAGGCCGTCCCCTGGAGAACCCCGTGGAGAGGCGTGTCGTGATCACCGGCATGGGCACCGTGAATCCCGTCGGCAACAGCGTCGGCGAGACCTGGGCGGCCCTCTGCGCCGGCAAATCGGGCATCGGGCCCATCACGAAGTTCGACACGGGCCCTCTCGCCACGAAGATCGCCGGGGAAGTGAAGAATTTCGACCCGCTGCGCTACGTGGAAAAAAAGGAACTGCGGAGGCTGGACGATTTCATCGTCTACGCGCTGGCCTGCGCCGACATGGCCGTGCAGGATTCCGGCCTCGCGATCGACGCAGGCAATGCCGAGCGCGTGGGAACCATCGTCGGCTCGGGTATCGGGGGGATCAAGACGATCGAGAAGGAGCACACCGTCCTCGAGCAGAGCGGCCCGAGGCGGCTCTCCCCCTTCACCATCCCGGCCGTCCTGCCCAATCTCGCCGCGGGGCAGATTTCCATCCGGTACGGGGCCAAGGGGCCCATCAGCTGTCCCGTCACCGCCTGCGCCGCCGGGACAAGCGCCATCGGCATGTCGTTTCGCCTCATCAAGGACGGCTACGCCGACGCCATGATCACGGGCGGAATCGAGGCGGCCATCAGCCCCTTCGGCATTGCGGGGTTCAACGCCATGCGGGCCCTCTCCACCCGCAACGACGAGCCGGAAAAGGCCAGCCGCCCCTTTGACCGAAACCGCGACGGCTTCGTCATGGGCGAAGGCGGCGGCATTCTCATTCTCGAGGAGCTCTGCCGCGCCCGCCGTCGCGGCGCGAGGATCTACGCCGAGGTCTGCGGCTACGGATGCACGGCCGACGCCTATCACATGGCCGCCCCGCCGCCCGGGCACGAAGGAGCCGCGCGCAGCATGGAGATCGCCCTGCAGTCCTGCGGGATGGAGCCGGCCGCGGTCGGCTACATCAACGCCCACGGAACGGCCACTCTCCTCAACGACGTCTACGAGACCCAGGCCGTCAAGCGGGTCTTCGGGGAGCACAGCCGGAGGCTGGCCGTATCCTCCACGAAGTCCATGACGGGGCACCTGCTGGGGGGGGCCGGGGGCCTCGAGGCCATCGTGGCCGTCAAGGTCCTCTGCGACGGGATCGTGCCGCCCACGATCAACCTCGACGACCCCGACGAGGGATGCGACCTGGACTACGTGGCGCACCGGGCGAAGAAAATGACCGTCGAGGCCGCGCTGTCGAACACCTTCGGGTTCGGCGGCGTCAACGCGGTGCTCGTTTTCCGGAAATACCGGGATCACGGGGGGAACGCGTGAACATCATCATCGGCGCCGATCACGCCGGGTACGCCCTGAAGGAGGCGGTCAAGGCCGCGCTCTCCACGGCGGGCTGCCGGCTCGTCGACGCGGGAACGCGCGGGGAGGAGTCCGTCGATTACCCCGATTTCGGGGTGCTTGCGGCCGAGGGGGTTTCCTCGGGCCGGTTCGAGCGGGGAATCCTCGTTTGCGGCTCCGGCGTCGGGATGGCGATCGTGGCCAACAAGTTCCCCGGCGTGCGGGCGGCCCTGTGCCTCGACGAGGAGACGGCGAGACTCTCCCGGCAGCACAACGACTCGAACGTGCTCGTACTGGCCGGGCGCAAGACGGATCCCGACACGGCCGGGAGGATCGCACGGGTTTGGCTGGAGACCCCTTTCGAGGGGGGGCGCCACCAGAAGCGCCTCGACAAGATCCGGGAACTGGAACAACGACTCTGCAAGTAACGCAGGAGGGTGAGGAGACGATGTCATTGCTGAAGAAAGTGGACCCCGAGGTGGCGGCCGCCATCCTGGAGGAAACGAAGCGGCAGGCCGGAAAGCTGGAACTGATCCCGTCGGAGAACTTCGTCGACGAGGCGGTCCTGGAGGCCCAGGGCTGCATCATGACGAACAAATACGCCGAGGGATACCCCGGCAAGCGCTACTACCACGGCTGCGAATTCGTCGACATCGTCGAGGCGCTGGCCATCGAGCGGGCGAAGAAGCTCTTCGGGGCCGACCACGCCAACGTGCAGCCCCACTCGGGCACGCAGGCCAACATGGCCGTGTATTTCGCCCTGCTGCAGCCCGGGGACACGATCCTGGGAATGAACCTCGCCCACGGCGGACACCTCTCCCACGGCAGCCCCGCCAACTTTTCGGGGCGCTTCTACAACGTCGTGCACTACGGCGTCGACAAGGCGACGGAGCGGATCAACTTCAACGAGGTGGAATCCCAGGCCAAGAAGCACAAGCCCAAGGTCATCGTCGTCGGCGCGAGCGCCTACCCCCGCGAAATCCCCTCCGAGCCGTTCCGGCAGATCGCCGACCAGGTGGGGGCCGCGGTGCTCTTCGACATCGCGCACATCGCCGGGCTCGTGGCCGCGGGGGTCCACCCGAACCCCGTCCCGCTCTGCGAGTTCGTGACGACCACGACCCACAAGACGCTGCGCGGCCCCCGCGGCGGCATGATCCTGTGTAAGAGCGGTTACCAGAAGGCCCTGGACGGCAGGGTGTTCCCCGGCATGCAGGGGGGGCCGCTCATGCACGTCATCGCCGCCAAGGCCGTGGCCCTGCAGGAAGCCCTGACGGAGGAGTTCCGGCAGTACCAGCAGCAGATTCAGAAAAATGCCCGCACCCTGGCGGAAACGCTGCTGGCCGAAGGGTTCCGCCTCGTCTCGGGCGGCACGGACAACCACCTGATGCTCATCGACGTGACCTCCATCGGGGTGACGGGCGCCGAGGGCGCCGACGCCCTGGACCGGGCGGGCATCACGACCAACAAGAACATGATCCCCTTCGACACGAGGGGCCCGCAGGTGACCAGCGGCATCCGCGTCGGGACCCCGGCCATCACCTCCCGCGGGATGAAGGAAGCGGAGATGAAGCTCGTGGGCCGGTTCATCTCGACCGTCCTCAAGGACCTCAAGAACGAGGCGACGATCCGGAAAGTCCGCGGGGAAGTGAGCGAACTCTGCGAGCGATTCCCGCTGTACGCAGAGCGCATAAAACGGGGCTAGGGGCTCGGGTTTCGGGTCGAAGAGAAATCTTCCCGATACCCGATACCCTGCGCAACGCCGGCCAACCGGCCCGGTGACAGGTAACAGGTGACAGGTGGCAGGCAGTAAGAGAAAAACCACCGCAAGAGCACCCGGGCAAGGCGCCCGCCGCCCCAGCTGGGACGAGTACTTCATGGACATCGTGGACCTCGTCTCGCGGCGCTCGACGTGCCTGCGCCGGGGCGTGGGGGCCGTCCTGGTCAAGGACAAGCGCCTGCTGACGACGGGATACAACGGCGCCCCGAGCGGCCTCAAGCATTGCCTCGAGGTCGGGTGCCTGCGCGAGGAGCTGAAGGTCTCCTCCGGCGAACGCCACGAGCTCTGCCGGGGGCTTCACGCCGAGCAGAACGCGATCATCCAGGCCGCCGTCCACGGCGTGAGCATCCGGGGTGCGACCCTGTACTGCACGAACCACCCCTGCAGCATCTGCCTCAAGATGCTCATCAACGCCGGGATCACGGAGATCGTCTACCGGGAAGGTTACAGCGACGAACTGGCGGCCCGCATGCTCGAGGAGTCGGGCATCCAGGTGAGGAAGCGATGAAGTGCCCCTTTTGCGCCGACACGGAAAACCGGGTGATCGACTCCCGGATCAGCAAGGAAGGCAATGCCATCCGCAGGCGGCGCGAGTGCGCCGCCTGCGGGAAGCGGTTCACGACCTACGAGTTCGTCGAGGAAGTGCTCCCCATGGTCGTCAAGAAGGACGGCCGCCGGGAGGCATTCGACCGGTCGAAAATCCTCACGGGCATCAAGAAGGCCTGCGAGAAACGACCCGTGAGCATTGACGCCATCGAGGCCGTCGTGGACCGTATCGAGAGGTCCTGCCAGGAGTCGCAGCTCAAGGAGATCCCCTCGACCTTCGTGGGCGAGCGGGTCATGCAGGAACTCCACGATCTCGACAAGGTGGCGTACGTGCGGTTCGCGTCGGTGTACCGGCAGTTCCGCGACGCCAACGAGTTTTTCGACGAGTTGAAGGACCTCTTGAAGACGAAGTGAATC
>JALOPC010000261.1 GCA_025454095.1 Syntrophales bacterium
CTTGCGGAACCACTCGCGCCGGGTCTCGAGGACGTAATCGAGGCCGTATCCGCTCCCCGTTTCCTCGTCGGCCGCCAGGAGGATGCCGATCGTCGACTCGGGAACGATTCCCTCGTCCAGGAACGCCTTGGCCGCGAAGAGCGACGCCACGAGGTCCTGCTGGTTGTCCTCGGTTCCCCGGCCGTAGACTCTTCCCTCGCGGACCCAGCACTCGTAGGGGTTTCTCTCCCAGAGCTTCATTTCCCCGGGCGGCACGATGTCCGTGTGCGTCATGACCCAGACCGTCCGTTCCGGATTCCTGCCCGGGATCCTCACCACGAGGTTGGGCCGTACGCCGTCGGAGACCCGGCTGTCGGGAGCATTGCAGGTCTCGGCCGGCGGGAACCCCATCTCCCGCAGGGCCTCCACGAGGAATGCCGCCTTCTTCATTTCCCCGTCCCCCCCGTTTTCCGGGGCCAAAGCCGGGATGGCCGTAAGGCCGGCCTGCAGTCGGATCATGTCGGGTTCATACCCCTCGATCCGCTCTCGAATCCGTTCGTATGCCTTGCTGTCCATCATCCCGCACCGTCACTTCACCCGCTTCACGGTCCCGAAGGACTTGAGCGGCTCGTCGAACTTGTTCTCGTCCCCGAGGACAAAGACCGTCTTCTTGTCCGGGTCGAGGTATTTCTCCGCCACCTTGAGCACGTCTTCCCGGGTTACCGCGTCGATTTTTGACGGGTACTCGGTCAGGAATTTCACGGGCAGCCCCTGGAACTCGAGCGCCATGTGCTGGAAGGCGATCATGTGGGACGACGTGAAGGAAAAGATGTAGCTGTTCACGATGGAGCGTTTCGCCAGGTGAATGTCCTGGGCCGGCACGCGGGCTTCCCGGGCGTCCTTGAGAATGCCCTGCATGACGGACAGGACCTGCCCCGTGGACTCCGTCTTCGTCATGGCGTACGCCCCGAAGGTCCCGTAGCCCTGCCGCCCCTCGTAAAAGCTCCCGGCGCTGTACGCGAGCCCCCGGTTGCTGCGGACTTCCTGGAAGATCTTCGAGCGGAACCCACCGCTGCCCAGGATGTGGTCCAGCACCGTGAAGGGGTAGAAGTCGGGGCTTTCCTTGCCGGGCCCGATCGTGCCGATGATCACCGTCGACTGGGGCCCCTTTCTCTCGTAATGGTAGAGGGGCGACTGCTCCAGGGGCTTGGGGAGCGGCGCAGTCCCGAAATCCCCCTCGTCCTCCCAGTCGCCGAAGTGGCGGCCGACCAGCTCCAGGGCCTCCTCCTTCGTCAGGTCGCCCGTGATCGCGATCCGCAGGTTGCGGGGAAAGAAGTGGGCCTTGTGGAACGCCGCCGCATCCTTCCGTTCGATGGCTTCGATCGTCTTGATTTCCGGCAGCCTGCCGCGGGGGTTGCCCGCATAGAGCACGCGCCGGTACTCCCGGAAGGCCAGTCTCTGCGGCCTGTCGAACACGCGGCGAAGCTCCTCGATTTTGAGGTTCTTCTCCTGCTCGATCTTGGCCTCTTCGAAGGCGGGGCTGCGGAGGATGTCGGCAAAGATCCGGAACGCCCTGGCCAGATCCTTTTTCAGGACAGAGAGGCTTCCCGTCCCGTATTCCATGCCGAGGCTGACGGAGATCGGGGCAGCCAGGTATTCGAGTTCCTCGTCGACCTTGTCCCCGCCGAGCTTGCCGGCGCCGCCGGTCCGCATCGCGTCGCCCGTCAATTCCGCGAGGCCCGCCTTGCCGTCTGGCTCGAACACGGAGCCCGCGCCGACGACGAAGGAGACCTGCACCAGGGGCAGTTCCCGGTCCTCCAGGTAGTACACGGTGAGTCCGTTCTCGAGCACGACCCGCTCCGGCTTCGGCGGAGAGAACCGGATTTCTCCGTATGCAATCCGGTCGGGGTCCGGCCAGACGGGCGCCGTCTGCTCGTTCTTCGTATCGGCGAGGCACAGCCCGGCGGCGATCAGGAGCAGGGGGAGGCTGAGGGCGAGTGCTTTTTTCACGGTTTCACCTTCTTCTGGAGAACGGCCACGGTCCGGTTTTCCTCGGTCAGGAATTTCTTCGCCGCTTCCATGATGTCCTTGGGGGTGACCTTCTCGATCATCTCGATGTAGCGCGTCATGTACCGGTAGTCGCCCGCGATGATCTCGTAATAGGAAAGCCGGCTGGCGAGACCGGAGTTCGAGTTGAGCTCGCGGATAAACTCCGCCCGGAGCTGGTTGATGATCTTCTCGAGTTCCTGCTTCTTCACGGGTTCCTTCTTGAGCTTCTCGAGTTCCGCGTACACGGCCTCCTCCAGTTCGTCGGGCCCGTGGGGGTGACGCGGCGTCCCGGAGATCATGAAGAGGTTTGCGTACCGCGCGCCGGGCATGCCGTTGACGGCGCTCACATCCTCGGCGATCTGCCTGCCCTGCACGATGGAACGGTGGAACCGGGAGGTCCGCCCTTTCGACAGCAGGGCCTCGATGACGTCGAAGACGTAGTCCTCAGGGGCCGGCAGGGTGGGCTTGTGCCACCCGATGACCAGGTGGGGGTTCGCGTCGGCAACGAGCTGCACGCGCCGCTGGCCGTTCTGGGGCGGCTCTTCCGTCACGCGGCGCGCCATCGGGGCATGGGCCGGGATGGGCCCGAAATATTTTTTCACCAGCTCCAGCGTCTTGCCCGCGTGTATGTCCCCCACGATGGCGATCACCGTGTTGCCCGGGGAGTGGTACTGCTTGAAAAAAGATTCGAGGGTGTCGGGGGACAGATAGGCGATGTCCGACGGCCAGCCGATGATGGGGCGGCGGTAAGGGCTTGCGGTGAAGGCCGATGCGAGGAACAGCTCCGAGAGCTTGCGGGCGGGGACGGACTCGTAGGTCTGCCTGCGTTCCTCCATGACGACGTCGCGCTCCGTGTAGAACTCCCGGAGGACGGGGTTCATCATCCGGTCTGCCTCGATGCGCGCCCAGAGCTCGATGCGGTTGGACGGCAGGCTGACCTTGTAGGTCGTCACGTCCTGCCCCGTCGAGGCATTGAGGTCCACAGACCCGTTTTCCGTGTAGAGCCGGTCGATCTCGTTTTCGACGACCCACTCCCTGGCCTCGCTCTGCAGTTCCTTCAACTGCTGCTCCAGGCGCTTGATCTCCGCCTCGTCGGCGCGGGCCCCCTTCATCCGCTCGCGGTCGAGCGCCGTGCCCGTTTCCCGGACCCGTTTCAGCACCCGCTCTTCTTCCTTGAAGTTTTTCGAGCCGATCGTGCGCGTGCCCTTGAACAGCATGTGCTCCAGGAGGTGGGCGGCCCCGGTCTGCCCTTCGGCCTCGTCGGCGGCCCCCAC
>JALOPC010000262.1 GCA_025454095.1 Syntrophales bacterium
CCGCAAGCGGCTTCACTGGCACATCGACTTCCTGCGCGGCGCGGCCGATTCCTGCACGGCGCTTCCCGTGCGCGCAAGCGAAGACCTCGAGCACGGCCTTGCGGCGGCGCTCGGGGAGATGGCCGGCTGGGACGTGCCGCGGTTCGGCGCCTCCGATTGCCGATGCCCGACACACCTCTTCGGCTTCCGTGACAACCCCGTTCGCGACCCGCGGTTCATCGACATGCTGCTGCGGTTCCGGATCGGGCGCCTGGAAACCATGCTATAGTGGGTATAGGGGTTCGGCACGTGAAGAAGGGTATCGGGGTTAGGGTATCGGGAAGGAAAAGGATTTCTTTCATAAGGAAAGGATTCATCCCATGTCGACAATCGAAGTCCGGAGAAAACCCTTCGTCGTGGGCGTCATGGGCGGGCACGATGCGCCGCCGGCCATCCTGGACGACGCCCGCCGGATCGGCGAGGGCATCGCAACAAGGGGGCACGTGCTGCTTACGGGGCGGATCGGCGAGGGCATCGCAACAAGGGGGCACGTGCTGCTTACGGGGGGAGGCGACGGGGTGATGAAGGCCGCCTCCGAGGGGGCCTTCCGCGCCGGGGGTCTCGTCGTGGCCGTTCTGCCCAGCGACCGCGTGCGCCCGCTTGCGGGTTACCCCAACGAGTACGTCGATATCGCCATCCAGACCGGGATGGCCGATGCCCGGAACGCCATCAACGCCAAGACGCCCCACGTGATGATCGCCATCGACGGGGGATGGGGGACTGTCTCCGAGATCGCCCATGCCCTGCGCAACGACACTCCCGTCATCGGCCTGAAAACACCCGCAATCGGCCTGCCCCAGGGAAACCGCCTCACCGTTGTCCATACCGTCGAAGAGGCTCTCGCCTCCCTCGACCGCATGCTGCCTAACGCTCTGTAACTCCTTGTCTTTTTCTTGCTTCCCGCCCGCCTCCCGTACCCTGCCGCCCGCCGCCTCGCGCCGGGAGCGAATGCATGGCACCCCCTTTGCATCTTCCCGGTTGCCGGCCCTGCTGCCGGAACCAAAAATAAAGCGTTAAATTCCGGGCGGTTGCATCGACAAAATCCCCTTCAAGTTATAACGAAAGCAACCGATAAGAGAATATGAAACCGTTGCAACGTTTGTCAGGATGCTCGAAATGAACTTCAAGACGGAATTCCCCTGTCAGCCGAACCGCCGGGAGTATTCCCGGGTGGCGGCCGTCGTGCCCTTCGGCGTGCGGCTCGTCCCCGAGGAAGAGCGCAAGAGCCTCCTCTCGCGGATTTCCAACCAGACGGCCGTCGACCTCGGGGGCCTTCCGGAGATCCAGGACCAGGCACTGGCCGAATGGCTCTCGGCGCTCAACCGAAAGCTGGACCTGATCCTCAACGCGCTCGGCGCGCAGAAGCTGGGGTTCAGCTCGCTGCCGGTGAGGCAGATCAACATCAGCGGGGGAGGTCTCTCGTTCGCCTCGAGCGAGGCGTTCAACCGCGGCGACATCCTCGAGATCATGACGGTCCTCTCGGCCGGCGCCTCGGTGGCCCTCTACATCTACGGAGAGGTGGTGGCGTCCGACCGGCGGAGCGACGGGTTCGAAATCGGCCTGAAGTTCGTGGCTATGGACGATCAAATACGCGAGGAAATCTGCCGGTTCGTCTTCGAGCGGGAACGGCAGATCCTCCGCGAGAAAAGGAGATAACGCAGGCCCTCCATGTTCACCATCATCGGATCCGTCATCGTCATCGCCTGCGTCATCGGCGGCTTCCTGCTCGAGCACGGAAACCTCGCGGTGCTGTTCCAGCCCGTCGAGCTGCTCATCATCGGCGGGGCCGCCGTGGGCGGGTTCATCATCGCCTCGCCCATGAAGGTCATCAAGGCCGTCATGGGGGGCATCGTCAAGATGCTCAGCGGCAAGGGGTACACGAAGGCCGACTACCTCGAGTCCCTCACGATGCTGGGCGAGGTCTTCTACAAGATCCGCAAGGAGGGCCTGGTCTCCGTCGAAGGCGACGTGGACAACCCCAAGGAGAGCGTGATCTTCACCAAGTACCCCACGTTCTTCAAAAACCACCACGCCCTCGACCTCGTCGTCGACACCCTGCGGACCGTCATGACGACCAAGATCGAGCCCAACGAACTCGAAGCGCTCATCGACGCCGAGCTGGAGAGCCACCAGGAGGAGCTGACGGCGCCCAGCAAGAGTGTCGCCACCGTGGCCGACTCCCTGCCGGGCCTCGGGATCGTCGCCGCCGTTCTCGGCATCGTCCTCACCATGGGGAAGATCAGCGAGCCGCCTGACGTCCTCGGCAAGTCGATCGGCGCGGCCCTCGTCGGGACGTTCCTCGGCGTTCTTCTGTGCTACGGATTCGTGGGGCCCATGGCCAAGAACATGGAACATTCGGCCTCGGAGGAGCTCCAGTACCTCTCGGTGCTCAAGATGGCCATCGTCGCCTTCGTGGGCGGCGCCGCCCCGCAGGTGGCCGTCGAGTTCGGCCGCCGGGTCGTCCCGGCCGTCGACAAGCCCACCTTCGCGGAAGTCGAGGAAGCCCTGAGGAGAATCAAGAAGTAATGTCGGAAGCCGTCCGCAAGATCATCATCAAGAAGGTCAAGAAGAAGCACGGCGAGGGGCACCACGGCGGCTCCTGGAAGGTGGCCTACGCCGACTTCGTCACGGCCATGATGGCCTTCTTCCTCCTGCTGTGGCTGCTCTCCATGGTCTCCACGGAAAAGCGCGCCGTCATGGCGGAGTACTTCAAGAACTTCAGCCTCTTCAAGGAAAGCGGCAAGACCTTCCAGCCCGGCTCCGCCTTCGTCATCACCGACCACATCAAGAAGGCCGAACTGAAGCCCGAGAACGTGGCCATGTCGCTGAGAAAGGCGATCCGGGGCAAGGGCGCGGGGCAGCAGGGGGCGCAGGGCAAGGCCCAGGGACAGGGGCAGGGCCAGGAAGAGGCGCTCATGGAGCACGTCCGCATCGATGCCGTCGACGGCGGGGTGCGCATCCAGATCATCGACAAGGAGGGCAGCCCCATGTTCCAGCTCGGCAGCGCCGAGCCCACGGAAAAGGCCCGCGAGATCCTCGCCGCCGTGGCCGAGGTGATCAATGACCAGGACGCCAAGATCGCCATCGAGGGACACACGGACGCCGCCCCGTTCCGGGGCGACCAGATCACGAACTGGGAACTTTCGACCAACCGGGCCTCTTCCGCACGGCGCATGCTCGAGTCCAGCGGGCTCGACCCGGCGAGGGTCGCCCGCGTCGTGGGCTATGCCGACACGGACCTGCTCGTCAAGGAATCCCCCAAGGACCCCCAGAACCGCCGGATCAGCATCATCCTCCTCCAGCCCAAGGACGGCGGCGCGGCGATGACGGCACTCAAGAAAGAGGCCCAGGGATCGATGCAGCCCCCGCTGCCGGCACTTCCCGCCTCCCCGGCAGCGCAGGCCCAGCCGATGCAACCGCCCACGCAGGCCCAACAGGCGCCGGCCGAGGCGGCGGCCGCCGAGGTGCGGGACAAGGAACAGTCGGCCAGACAGGCTCTCCAGGAAAAGAAGGCCGTCATGAAGAAGAAGAAACGCGACGTGATGGGGCTCTGGGACTAGCGGCCGAAGGCCGGGTCCAGGGAAAGAAGACGGGAAAGGGTCGGGACGAGAATCGCCCGATCCTTTTTTTATGGTCCGGTCGTGGGCCCGCTGTCCCGGAATCGAGCGGCGACGCTCAGCGTGTCCGGCCCGCGGCGCAGGAAGCGTGTCCGGCCCGCGGCGCAGGATCAGGATCTCGCCCTCTGCGGGCACGATGCCCGTCAGGGCCGTGATGTTTACCTGGTGGGTGACGAGTACGACGGGACGGCTGAGCTCGGCCGTGGCGATCCATGCCTGCAGCGCCCGGTTGTATTTCTCTTCCTCCCCGGGCGACCGGAAAAAGGAGTTGAGCGCGGGAAGTTCGACAACAGGCCCGACGGCCAGTCCGCGGGCCGTCTCGAGGCAGCGGCACCACTGGCTGCTGTACACCGTTGTCTCAGCCAGCCCCGCCGCGCGGAGCCTCGCTCCGATCCGCGCCGCCTGTCTCCTGCCCTCATCGGAGAGATTTCGCTGGGTGGTGCAGTCGCCCAGCCGGAAGTCGGCCGGGTCGCCCGTGCCCGGCGCCCTGGCGTGGCGCAGCACGATGAGATGGTCCGGCTTCCCGATCAGCCGGGCCAGATCGCTTTCCGCCGCCCCTGCCGTCCCGGGCAGGGTGAGAAGGAGAAGCGCCAGAATGCCTGTTGTGCGAAGGAAACCCATGTTTCTCACCTCCCCGCCGGGCGGCAAACCCGGCGCCTACTCCTCGGCAAGGTCCAGCGGCTTCAGTCCCGCCAGCCTTGCCACGATTTCCCGAGCGAGCCTCTCCGCGGCATCCCGCTGCGTGTCGGGGAAAACGATCACATGAAACACGTAGGCGGCTACCGAGTACTCGCCCTCCGCCGTGACCGTGAAGGAACCGAGGGATGTCCGCCCCGGCAGGTCCCACACCCGGGCCTCCAGGACCGTTTTGTTGCTGCACGAGGCAACCCCGAAGGGGCTCACGTAGAGAGGCATGTGGACAGCGGTCTCGAAGCGCTCCTTCACCTGGACGGCATAGCGCAGCCGCTCCGCGTGTGCGGCGTCCTGCGGGAAGTCCCGGAAGGCCGGCATCGTTTCGACTTCCGTTGCCGGGCGACCGGCGCCCGCTTCCTCCTGCGGGCCCTTCACGACCCGGACGGCAAACCGCCCGGGCTGTGGGTTTGCCTTGAGGATCAGCCTGGCCAGCCCGCCGACGGTGTTCTTGTGGAAGGCGCCCCGGCACCCGGCCGTGAAATAGGTCACGGCGGCGTTTTGCTCCGGCGGGGCCGCATTCTCGCCGCACACCAGGAGCACATCCCCCGGCTCGAGCGGAGTTGCCGCCTCAAGCCTGTCGGCAACGACGATGTCGGACGACACGGGCACATGAACGCAGCCGGCGAGCAACACCAGCAGAAACACCATCCAGCCGCAGCGGGCTTTCCTCCCGGGCCTGTCCGCTGTGCTGCGTTTCCCCTTCCGCGGAGACGTCACGGTTTCTTCTCCCCCCACACGACCCTGCCCGCGGTCCTGTCCTCGATCCAGTGATAGACCCTGTATCCGTGTCCGGTCGTCCTGTCTGCACAGAATCGATAGGAATGGCCCGCCACGAGGGATACATCCGAGACGATCCCGAACCCGGCATACCCCGAGGGCTCGACCATCACGCTGACCCCGAACCCCGTGGCCCACCAGATCCGATGAGCCCCCGCGGGCAGCCTGACTTCCTTGTATTTTCGCCCGGACACGCAGTACCGCTCGTCGATGATCAGCTCGTACGCCGCCCCCATGTCCAGGGTGGCCAGCTCGTTCTCGGGGGGCGCGGCCCCGTAGTGGGCGCTGTAGACCCCTTTCGGGGCGCCGGCGCACCCGG
>JALOPC010000031.1 GCA_025454095.1 Syntrophales bacterium
AATCAGGGTGGAAAGCGTCTTTTTCATTTTGAGGTCCTCCTCGGTGTGTTTGTTTGTTGCCTTACACTATAGAAAGGAGCGTGCCAGGACGGGGGAAAGAAAAGAGATAATCTGCAAGATGCCGGATTCAAACAGGAAACGACGACACCGGCCCGGGTGCCCCATGCCCGCCAAACCCCCGGAAAGGGCCCTGTTTTGAACGGAACGTTCAACCCCGGCTGAACGAAATATCGAAAAGACAGGGTTCGGGGTACAGGGGGGAAGAGAGGAAGAAGCGGAATGAGGCGGGTCGGAATGGGAGGGAAGTTAGGAAGCCATGAAGAGCGGAAGATAGGCGTGGATTGGAGATTTCTTGATTTTTATCTTTTCCGCTCTTCCTAACTTCTGTTCTTCCTAACTTCACAACCGTAAAGCCGGCAAATGATCCGCCCTGACGGGATGCGCCCCCGGTCAGCCGCCTCAGCGGGACAGGTAGCGGGCCAGGGCATTGACCACGCCCGGCGAAAACAGGGCGATCATCAGGACGTAGAGCACGTAGATCGATGCGGCAGAGAACAGATCCAGACCGCGATACCGCCGGAAGAGGGAGACGAGCGTGGTCCCCCCGAGGACCATCGCGGCGGCCTGGGCCAGCAGGAAGAAACCGAATCCCGACAGGGGCACGGCGGCAGCGAAAAAGAGAAAGGCCGCCCCCGTCATGAGGAACAGGAGCATCCGGGTATCGTGTTGCCGTTTCATGGTTCCTCCTCGGCCGTCGACCGTTGCGGTCACGACCGGTTCCTCCATACCACAGAAGACCCCGTTGTGTCTCGCGGTGTTCGGGCGCTCCGTGCGCGGTATGATCCATGCATGAAAACGGGGGTTTCGAACGAAAAATGCATTCCTGTTTTCAATGCCTTGTGGTAACGTGGGGCGGTCGCAAACCCCACCGGGCGGATCGTTGCCCTGAGACAACCTAAAAAAGGAGATGTTGAGATGAAAAAAGTTTCGGCAGCCGCTCTTGCAGTCGTCATGATCTTGTTCATCCTGATCCCCGCCGGAGTTCTGGCGGCGGAAAAGGCGAAGAAAGACGTGCTTGCGAAGGTCGGCAACAAGGAGATCACCAGAAGCGACATCGAGGCGTACATGGGCCTCTACCCGGAAAACCAGCAGGCCATGATCAAGGCCGACCCCCGGATGGAGGAGGTCCTCGTGAGGAACCTCGCCAGCATCATGGTCGTGTCCGACGTCGCCAGGAAAAAAGGCATCGACAAGAACCCCGCCGTCAAGAGGCAGATCGAGATCATGCGCAACGAGTACCTGGCGAGAACCTACGTGCAGAAGGAGATCATCGGCAAGATCAACCTCACCGAGAAGGACTTCCAGGCCTATTACGACACGCACAAGAAGGAGTTCGAGAACCCCGAAATGGTGAGGGCGCGCCACATCCTCGTGGCCGTCAAGCCCGACGCCACGCCGGAGCAGAAGGAAGCGGCCAGGAAAAAGGCCGAGGAGCTCCTCGCGAAGGCGAAGGCGGGAGAGGACTTTGCCAAGCTCGCCTCGGAGAACACCGATGACCCGGGCTCCAAGGCAAAGGGCGGCGACCTGGGCTTCTTCACGCAGGGCAGCATGGTGGGCAAGTTCGAGCAGGCCGCTTTCGCCCTGAAGCCGGGCGAGGTGAGCGGCTTGGTCGAAACGGAGTTCGGCTACCACATCATCAAGCAGGAAGAGCGCAAGGCCGCCGAGCAGCAGCCGTACGAATCCGTGAAGGAGCAGGTCAAGGCCCGGGCCACCCAGTCCATCCAGCAGGAGCGCCTCAATGCCTTCCTCGAGAAGTCGATGAAGGACGCCAAGGTGACCTTCTACGGCCCGGAGCCTCCGAAGGAGCCGTAACGCGCAGGGAGGGGCGGGAAACCGGGAATGGATGACTGGACGAGACCCGCGCTCGATGCGGACCGGTGTACCGGCTGCGGGCTGTGCCTCGATGTCTGCCCTTCCGACGTTCTCGCCCTGGTCGACGGGACGATCACCCTGCGGCGGGACGGATGCTTCGGCTGCGATCACTGCGCCGCCGTCTGTCCGTCCGGGGCCATCACCCTCGATTCCGTCAGCACGGACAACATCGCGCTTGCCACGGTCGAAACGGGCGGCCGTTGGCTCCCCTTCGGGGAGTTCGACGCCGCCCTTCTCGTCCGCCTTCTCGCCTCGCGGCGTTCCTGCCGCCATTTCACCGATGAGACCGTCGCAAGGGCCGCCCTCGAGGACCTCGCCCGGATCGGCGCCATGGCCCCCTCGGGGACCAACAGCCAGCGCTGGACCTTCACGATCGTGCCCGACCGCCGGGCCATGCTCGCTTTCGGCCGGCTTGTCGCCCGCTTCTTCGAGCGCCTGAACCGCCTGGCCGCAAACCCCGCCGCCCGTCTCTTCTCGAAGCTCTTCCTGAAGGACCGGCTGGGGTTGTACTTCCGGCGCTACCACGATCAGGTCCGGGACGCCCTCCGGGAGTTCGACGAGTCGGGGAGAGACAAGCTGTTCCACGGCGCCACGGCGGCGATCGTCATCGCGACGCGGCCCGGCGCCTCGTGCCCGCGGGAGGACGCACTGCTGGCGGCGCAGAACATCGCGCTGGCCGCTCACGCCATGGGCATCGGGACCTGCCTGATCGGCTTTGCCGTCGAGGCGATGCGCCGCGACCCCTCCATCCAGCGCGCCCTGGGCGTCCCGGCCGACGAGGCCGTCCACGCCGTAGTCGCTCTGGGCAAGCCGGCCGTCACCTACCTCCGCCCCGCCGGCCGCAAGCCGGTCCCGATCCGTTTCGCAGACCTGCCGGGATCGACCTGAGGGAAAATGATTTTCCATTTCCCGCCAACCCTGACATAATGACCCCCATGGAATACGTCGTCGAGGCTGAAAACCTGCAAAAAACCTTCGGCGCCTTCACGGCCGTCGACGGGATCAGCTTCCGGGCGCGGCGGGGCGAGTGCTTCGGCATCCTCGGGCCCAACGGCGCCGGCAAGACCTCGACGATCCGGATGATCTACGGCTTCTCCCCCCTCTCGGGCGGCTCCCTGCACGTTCTCGGGGAGGATGTCACGCGCCGGCGCACGCTTCGCAAGGTCAAATACCGGATCGGCGTCTGCCAGCAGGACAACAACCTCGACCCCGAACTCTCGGTGCTCCAGAACCTCGAGGTCTTCGCGTCCTACTTCGACCTCGCCGCCCCGCAGGCTGCCGAACGGGCCCTGGCGCTGCTGCAGTTCATCGCCCTGGAAAACCGAAAGGACACGCCCATCCCCGAGCTCTCGGGGGGACTGATGCGGCGCCTGGTGCTCGCCCGGGCCCTGATCAACGAACCCGACCTGCTGATCCTCGACGAGCCCACGACGGGGCTCGACCCCCAGTCGCGCCACCAGCTCTGGGAGCGTCTCGAGGGTCTCCGGGCGCGGGGCATCTCCATCCTGCTGACGACGCACTACATGGAGGAGGCCGCGCGGCTCTGCGACCGGCTCATCATCATGGACCACGGCAGGATCCTCGTGGAGGGACGGCCCCAGGACCTGATCCGGGACCACGCGGGCAAGGACATCATCGAAGTCGGCGATCCCGGCGAAGAACTTCGCGCGTTCGTGCGGGATCGCGGCCTGCGCCACGACGACCTGGGTCACCGCATCCTCATCTACTGCGACGAGCGGGACCAGCTCTATCGCGAGGTGAGCGAGCACTACTGCCGCGACGGTTGCATCCTGCGGACGGCCACCCTGGAGGATGTCTTTCTGAAGCTCACGGGGAGGGAACTGCGGGAATGAACGTGCCGCCCGGCCTCCGCATCTCCCACCGTTTCCTGCGCGTCTGGCGCCGCAACGTCCAGGTCTACCGCAAGACCTGGCGGGTGAGCTTCCTTCCCCCGCTGCTGGAGCCCCTGCTGTACATCCTCGCCTTCGGGTACGGACTCAGCACGCTCGTCGGGGACGTGGCCTGGCGGGGGGAGGCGGTTCCCTATGTCGCCTTCATCGCCCCGGCGCTGCTGTGCATCGCAATGATGTACAATGCCTTCTTCGAGACGACCTACGGGTCCTTCGTCCGGATGTACTACCAGAAGACCTTCGACGCCATGCTCGCCACCCCGCTGTTTCTCGAGGACATCATCGCGGGCGAGATCGTCTGGGGCGCCACCAAGGCCGTCATCGCCACGGCGATCATGCAGGTCATCCTCACCCTCTTCGGCCTGATCCGCTACCCCGAGGGGCTGCTGATCCTCCCTCTCTCCTTCATCGCCGGCTTCGCCTTCGCGTCGATCGGCATGGTCTTCACGGCGGTGGTGAAGCACATCGATCTGTTCAACCTGCCCATCTTCCTCTTCGTGACGCCCATGTTCCTCTTCGGCGGGACCTTCTTCCCCCTCGAAACCCTTCCCGCATGGGCGCAGGTCGTCGCCTGGTGCCTCCCGCTGACGCACCTCGTGGAACTCGCCCGCGCCGTCGGCTTCGGCCGTCTCGAGCCGGCCCTGCTGTGGCACCTGCTGTATCTGGTCGTATTCAGTGTCCTGTTCTTCCCGCTGGCGCTTGTCAAAATGCGGACGCGGCTGATCAAGTAGGAGCCGGGCGCACTCACCCCCGTGCCCGGAGCGAGTCACCCCTTCATGGCGGCGACCCTTCCGTCCACGCGGCAGACGGCGGCACAGCCCGGGGCGACGGGTATCCTTTTCATTTGACAGACGGTTTCTAACTGCCTATACTTTCGACTCATTCTCCAAACAGGGGCGGCTTTTGGACGCAAACAAAATCGCCATCATCGGGCCGGGAAGACTCGGCACGGCGCTGGCCTACATCTACGGGCGGAACGGCAGGCCCGTAACGATCTACTACCACGACGTCGAGGTGTGCCGCGCGATCAACGAGCAGCACCTCAACCCCAAGCACCTCACCAGCGACCTCGTGCGCCTCTACGGGGGGTTGGGCAATGTCCCGAGGCTCGCCCCGGAGGTGAAGGCGACGCACGACCTCGAGCAGGTCGTCCACGAGCACGACTTCATCTTCCTCGCCATCACGATGAACCGCCTCTCGCGCCTGCTCGACTACCTGCGTCCCATGATCGCCAAGAAGCGCGGCAAGACCTGCATCATCTCGGCCATCAAGGGCCTCGTGTCCGACGAGAAGACCAAGGAACTGATCACCCCCTCGCAGATGATCAACGGCGACCTGGTCCACATCCAGCACAAGTTCAAGGTCGTGGCGATGGGGGGGCCGTTCTTCGACGTGGACATCGCCATGGGCAAGCCCGTGGCCCTCACGATCGCGGGCCCGCGCAGCGTGGCGCAGACCGTCCGGAAGGACGTCCTGAAGTTCGACCGGCGGGAGATCACATCGTATTACAACTTCGACATCGTGGGGATCGAGGCCTGCGGGGCACTCAAGAACATCGTGGCCAACATCAAGGGGGTCACGGACAGCATGAGCCTGGGCAACTCCATCCCCGGCACGATTTTCGCGCGCTCGGGGGTGGAGATCCGTTCGCTCGCGAGGCTCCTGGGGGGAAGCTTCCAGGCCTTCTACAGCCAGGCGGGCGTGGGCGACCTCTACGTCACGCTGTCCTCGGACGCGAGCAAGAACTACCGCTACGGCAAGCTCTACTACGAGCTCTTCGACGGCAACCCGATCGAGACGGACCGGAAGGTGCTCGAGCGCATCGACGGCACGCCCGAGGGGCCCAACACGATCCGCAACGTGTACCGCTACCTCGCGAAGAAGAACATGTACAGCCCCATGTTTTCCTGCGCCTACCACATCTTCAACGAGTCGGGCGACCGCAAGCAGATCGAGGAGCGCCTCATCGAGTCGATCCAGTTCGACAAGCGATCGAAGGAATACATCGGCCCCGTGTCGAGGGTGCTGTACCGGCTGTTCCCGAACTGGTGGTACAGGCGGGATAAGGGACTGCCGTCGATGTTGGATTTTTAGAGGCGTCGAAGACGGCAGCAGACAGCCGACATCCCTACATGAAATCAAATCCCCCGGATCCATGATCTCGGGGGATTTTTCTGTCTGCTCTATGCTGTTTGCTTTCTGCTGTCTACTGCTTGCCGGCGCCCTGGGGTCTGCCGTTGGCCGGGGTTTCCGGCGCCTGGGCAGTCGAGGCGGGGGGGTCCAGGGTCTTGAGCTTCTTGATGTACAGGCCCCGGTAGCTCAAGTTCTTGTAGTTGACCATGTCGTCCATGAGCTGTGCGGCGGCGGGCCGGATGTCCACATTGTAGCGGTTGGCCCGGTCGCGGTTCGCCCGGTCCACGACCAGGACGGAGTAATAGGTGGCGAGGATCCGCGTCTTGGAGTCCCGGCGCCACAGGTAGGCCTTGCCGGACAGGGTGGTCAGGAAAAAGGCGGAGTATTCGTAGAGCTCCTTGTGCGTCATCCGGATATCGGGGTTTCTGGCCTCGATCCCCTTGTTGAGCCAGTCGAAGAGCATCTCCGCCGTCGACTCCATCAGCTCCGTTTCGTTGGCGAGGATGTCGAGGAGCAGGCTGATGCTGTCCTTCCCGATGACCCGCAGGAAGTGCTCCTGGTTCAACTTGAGCTTGTAGGGGTCGGCGGCCTCGCCGGACACGATCGGCGGGGCTGCAGCCAGCTCGTTCAGGACCTTCACGAGCTGCCGGTAGGTCCCCTCGGGGAGCCGGTAGGCCTTGATGTACTCCCGCTCGTCGAGGTTGCGGCAGAAGCGGATCATGTCCTGCTCGAGATCCTCGAAATCCTTCCACTCTTTCGGCGTTTTCTGCGTCCGCAGCTTCTTGCGGTAGACGCGGTTGTGCTGGATGTCGGGAGCCGCACCGGGCGTGTGCTTCGCCACCACGGGCTGGGCGAACCCCTTCCGGACGATGCCCAGGTCCTCGAGCCCGCCCCGTTCGAGGAACACCCCGACGCTGAGCACTGCGACGAGGCAGAGGATCGTGCCGATTCCGATGAGAATGGTGCGGTTGTCCAAGATGGATGCTCCGACTGTGGGGTGAAACCCGCCGGGGAAACATGTTCCCCGTTCGCTGCCGGATTCAGAAATGAGCAATTTCTGTGCCGCTGCCTCGGCAAAACAGGAAGCTGGGAAGTTTTGAAGCTGTGAAGCTTGGAGGACCCGGAAGCATTTCTCGGGCAGATGGGCCTTCCGAACTTCTCAACTTCCCAACTTCGCAACTTCTCTCTTCCGGGGCGGCACGCCCCGGAGATCACCCCATCAGCGGCTCGATCGTCAGTGTCGGCACCGCCGCCGCCCGGGCCCTCGCTAGCCGGTCCTGGCCCGCGTAGACCGCCACGGAGGACGCGTCGAGCGCCGGGACGAGCACGTCGCGGACCGCCTTCAGCAGCCCGTCCGGGGTCATGGCGAGGACCCGGTCCCGGAAAGCCTGCCGGTCGGTATCGGAGATTCCCGAAAAATGGCGCACCATGGCCAGGTAGCCCTTCCCTGAGGGGTCTGAGGGACGGTCCAGGGAGCCGAGGGTCCCGATGACGGTTTTTTCCAGCTCGTCGTCGCCGATGCCCGCATCCAGCAGGTGCCGGGCGGCCCCTTCGTAGACCTTCAGCGTCTCCTCGAGGTTGGGGTCGCGGTAGGACAGGTAGGAAAAAATTCTCCCCACGGGGTCATAGAGGGACATCCCCCCGTAGGCCCCGCCCTGGACCCGGATCCGGTTGTAGAGATAGCCCTTCGAGAGTTCCCGCGAGGCGACGGCGAGCGCCGCCGACGAGGGGTCGAGATAGCCCGGCGCGGCCGCCACCTGCGCCACGTAACAGACCTGAGCGGCAATGGACACCCCGAGTTGCGCCGGCCCCGGCAGCACCGCTGCCGTCGAGCCCCCCGGCGCCCCGCTGCCGAGGCGCCCGGTCAGCTTCCCGATCTCCTTCAGCACCCGATCGATCCCCTCGGCATCGCCCGTGACGTTGATCAGGAGCCGGCCCCGCCCGAACACGAGCGCCTTGAGCCGCTCCATGGTTGCGACGAGGGGCTCGGCCGCGAAACGCTCCGCCAGGCCGTTGAGAAGCCGCAGCTGGATGCGCCCGTTCCACTGCTCGTCGCGCAGCGACGGCAGGGTCAGCGTCGAGGCTGCCGTCCGCTGGGCAAACAGGTGCCCCGAGGGGATGACGGCCGACTGCAGGCTGTTGCGCTTTTCGAGGACGAGGTCTTCCATCCGCCTGCGGTCCGCAAGATCCCCTGCGGCGAGAATGTCGCCGACGAGCCCCACGGCCTCGGGGATGTTGCGGTGCAGAGCCCGCATCCGGAACACCATCCGCTGCCAGGCCCCCTTCCCGTCGCGCTCGAAACCCGAGGCGAGCTGCACCCCGAGCCCCCCCATGGTCATGGAGATCCTTGTCGCCATCGTGTCGTACCGGCGGCCCGCGGCCCCCATGCCCCGCGCGAACTTGCCGAGCAGCGGCAGCCAGGGCTGCAGCTCCTCGGGCACGTGGGAAACGTCGAAGGAGCAATCAAGGCAGACAATGCCGTTTCCGAAGATCTCGTGTTTCAGGACGTCGACCCCGTCCGCGCGGCCCCCCTCGGAGGGGATCCGCTCCACCTCGCGGGGGATGTCGGCGCGCCGCAGGCGGGGAAGCGAGGCGAGGGCCTCCGGGGAGTCGGGCTGGGACTGCAGCGCCTTGAGGCGGGAGGCCTCGTCGCGGACCCTCTGCCGGTCCGACTCCGACAGGGCCGCGTGGAGTTCGTCCATCCGCTGCCGGAACCGTGCCTCGCTCTCGTCCATGCAGCCGTGGCTCGGCTCCATGACGGAAGTGAGGCGGTGCGGGTTGTCGAGGAACCATTTCCGGATGACGTCCTGGAACAGCCCCGGTTCCCGCTGCCATCGCTGCCGGATGCCCTCGATGAGGGGGTTGAACTTCAGCGGGGCGAGGGGGTCCCCGTCGTAGAGCCAGGTGTGGAAGACGCGCCCCATGAGGGTGATCCCGTAGGGGTAGGCGCCCCTCACGATCTCCCGGCCGTGGAATTCCACCTGGTGCAGGGCCGCCTCGATGAGGTCCCGGTCGAAGCCCGTCCGGGAAAGATCCTCGAGGGTCTTCAGGACCAGCTGCTCGATGGCCTCTTTCCGGTCGGGGTCGGTGCCGCGCAGGCCCACGCCGAAGACAACCTGCCGCAGGTCCGGCTCGAGCCCCGTGACGGGCGAGAGATCCTCGCCGAGGCCCGAGTCGACGAGGGCCTTGCGCAGCGGGCCCGCCGCCGTGCCGACGAGCGCGTGCGCCACGACGCGAAGAAGCAGCACTTCGTCGGGCTGCGTGTTCTCGGCCGTCATCCAGGCGAGGTTGACGGCGGCCTTGCGCGCCGGGCTGTCGCCCTTCGCGATGGGGAAGCAGTCCCGCGCCGCGCGGGGCTTGTCCCATCGCGGCTGCAGCCCGATGGCCGAGTCGACCCGGACCCGGCCGAACCCCGCGAGCACGCCCTCCAGGAAGGCGAGGTGCTCCTCGGTCGGGATGCTGCCGTAGAGGAAGAAATAGGCGTTCGAGGGCGAGTAGTAGAGCCGGTGGAACTCCCTGAGCTGCTCCCAGGTGAGCTGCGGGATCGCCTCGGGGTCGCCGCCGGAATCGAAGCCGTAGGGGTTGTCCGGGAAGAGCTTCTGCTGCAGGGCCTTGTACATCAGCCCCTCGGGCGACGAGTAGGCCCCTTTCATCTCGTTGTAGACGATGCCCGAGACGGTGAGGCCGCTCGACGGGTCGCCGGGTTCGACGAACTCCAGGTGATGCCCCTCCTGCTGGAAGGTCTCCCGGAGAATCCTCGGCTTGAGGACGAGGTCGGCGTACACCCGCGCGAGGTTGAAGTAGTCGACGGGCACCTGGCTGGCCACGGGGTAGACGGTCTTGTCGGGGTAGGTGAAGGCGTTGATGAAGGTCTGCAGCGTCGC
>JALOPC010000263.1 GCA_025454095.1 Syntrophales bacterium
TGACGAAGAGAATGAGCAGGGGGATGAGCGCCGCGTACCCGATGAGAACGGCCCGGCGGTGGCCGTAGGTGTCGGCCAGGCGCCCGCCCCACAGCGTTCCCGCGACCCCGGCCCCGAACATGATGGACAGGGCCGTGCCGGCCGCCGTGGTGGACTGCTGGTAGACGTGGATCCAGTACAGCGGGATGAAGGTGTTCAGCCCGTAAAAGATGATGGAGCGGATGATCACGACGCCCGTGACGATGGCAAAGGGACCCCATTGGTCCCCTGCCTTTTCGCCCGCCTGGGCGCCGGCAGCGCCTTTTGCGGCGGCGGGTCCGCCTCCTTTGCCGGTCAGCTGAACGGCCAGAAATGCAGCCATCAGCACGAAGGGGATGGACAGAAACGCCGTCCCTCTCAGGCCCCACGCCGAGACGACCACGGCCGCCATGATCGGCCCCAGCGCGATGCCCATCTGGCCCCCTACGGCAAAGACGCTCATGGCCGTGGCTTTCTTGTCGCCCGCGTGGTTGTGAACGAGTCGCGCCCCCTCGGGATGGAAGGCCGCGATCCCGATCCCGCTCAGGACGATCATCGCGACGGCAAACCAGTAGTCGGGCAGCAGGGTGCTGAAGGCGACGCCGCAGCCGGCCATGGCCACCCCGGCCGGGATGAGCCAGGGCTTCGACAGCCTGTCGGCGTAGAAGCCGAAGAGCGGCTGGATGACCGTGGAGGCGATGCTCAGGGCGGCGACGAGCCCGGCGGCCGCCGCGTAGCTCAGGTGGTACTCGGCGATGAAGAAGGGCAGCAGCGCCGGCACGGCCCCCTGGTTGAGGTCCGTGAACAGGTGCCCGAGGGCGGCGAGCCAGACGAATCGGTTTTTCATGGGTGCGCTCCGTTCTGTCGGGATGACTTGACTCTACCCGCCCGCCCGGTTATCCTGCTTGCGCCATGAAGACAAGAAATGTCGATAACCGGACAAAGCCGCGGTCCCCGGAGCGTCAGAAATACCTCATGAACGCCCCGCAGGCGGTCATCGCACTGGCCCTGGACGAGCCCGACGGCCATCGGATTCCTCTGCACTGGCACTCCCGCGCCCAGCTCCTCTATGCCTCGGAAGGGGTCATGACCGTGACGACGGCCAGCGGGGTCTGGGTCCTGCCGCCGCTGAGGGCCATGTGGGTCCCCGCCTTCACGGAGCACCACATCCGCGCGTCGGGGCACCTCTCGATGCGCACGCTGTACATCCGGCCCGACGCCGCGCGGCATTTCCCGCCTGCCTGCCGCATCGTTTCGGTTTCGCCCCTGCTTCGGGAACTGATCGTCTACAGCACGACCCTGCCGCGTTTCTACGATGCCGGCGGCCATGCCGAGCATGTCATGCGGCTCATCCTGGAGCTGATCCGTTTCAGCGACCCGGCAACCCTGGATCTGCCGATTCCCCGGGATGCGAGGCTGCGGAAGATTTATGACCGGCTGGCCAGCCATCCCTCCGAAAGCCGGACCCTCGAGCAGTGGGGGGTGCGGGTGGGGGCGACGGGGAGAACGCTCTCGCGGCTCTTCCGGGCGGAAACGGGAATGAGCTTCCACCAGTGGCGCCAGCAACTGAGGCTGCTCGAGGCCCTCAGGCTCCTTGGCCGCGGCGAGCCGATCACCAATGTGGCGCTGGACGTGGGCTACAGCAGCCTGAGCGCCTTTGTGTCCGTGTTCCGAAAATCGCTGGGAGTGACCCCGGGGAGGTATTTCCGAAACGACCGATCCGCCCCTGCCGGGGGGTGAAACCGTTGGCCGGGCCCATCTGCCCGGGCTTCGGCCTGCCGGGCCGAAAGGGGCGTGCGCCCGGGGCCGACGAAAAGAAATTATCGTGAATATCCGATGGGTTAGAATCGTAGCGGGCCGCTTTTTTTCCTTGACAAGGAAGCTGGGATCGTTATGATGCATGAAGCTTTATTTCCCTTCCCCGGTTAGAACATGCATCCGGAACACCCGGTGCGGGCGGTCGCAGAGGCCTGTTTTTCGCACCGGTTGAGCCGGGCGGGACGGATGATTCATGGCCATACTGGCAATGTCACTCGATTTCAGAAGCGGCGGGCAGGAGGTCGCCACCCTGGTCGGCGAGGCCCTGGGGTACAAGTGCTCCGGCAAGGATCAGAGTCTCGCCTACATGAAGACCGCAGGAGAGCGCTGGGAGCAGCTCTTCCGGGATCTGGACCAGGAAAGGCCCTCCCTCTGGGACCGTTACGACTGGGAATACCGCGGTTTCGTGGCGCTTCTCGAGGCCTACATCTACGAGCATGCCGCCCGGGACAAGGCGATCGTCATCGGCCAGGGTGGGAGCTTCGTCCTCACGGACCTTCCCTTCGTCCTGAAGGTCCGGCTCACGGCACCCTTCGAGGTTCGCGTCCGGCGCCTCATGGAGAAAAGCGAGATCGGCGAGAAGGCGGCCGAGGACATCGTCCGGCGCACGGACAAGGCCCGCGTCGGATACGTCAAGGCCATCTACGGGAAGGACTGGTTCGATCTCAAGAACTACGACATGGTCTTCAACGCCTCGACGCAGCCCTACGACCAGATCGCGAGGATCGTCGTCGACGCTCTCCGCTCGAAGGATCAGACGATCACCCCCGACACGTGGGATCTCCTCGTGGGGCGGGCCGTCGCCGCCCGCATCCGGGCCCGCATCCTCACGAACCCCCGCATCCACGTGCCGACCCTGAAGGTTTCCTACGACGGCAGCAAGGTCGTCCTCGAGGGTGTCGTCCACAACCAGAAGGAGCAGAAGATGGTCGAGGAGATCGTCCTGAACTCCCTGGAGGGGCGGGCCCTGCGAAACGAACTGCACCGGCGCCTGGTCTAGGGCGCCCCACCCGGTCCGGCGGGACACCAGACCCATGGACGTAACGGAGATTCTCAAACAGGCCGCCATCGCCCTGAGCGAGGCCGATGCGCTTCTCGTGACGGCGGGGGCGGGCATGGGCGTCGACTCGGGACTTCCCGACTTCCGCGGCAACGAGGGGTTCTGGAAGGCCTACCCGCCCATGGCGAAGCTGGGGGTTTCCTTCGTGGAGATGGCCAACCCCTGGTGGTTCGAGCGGGACCCCGCGCTTGCCTGGGGCTTCTACGGCCACCGGCTCAACCTCTACCGGCGCACGGTCCCCCACGCGGGGTTCGGGAGGCTTCTCGAGATCGGCCGAGGGAAACGGGAAGGCTATTTCGTGTTCACCTCCAACGTCGACGGCCAGTTCCAGGCGGCCGGGTACGACGAGGGCCGC
>JALOPC010000264.1 GCA_025454095.1 Syntrophales bacterium
CCCTTCACGCGCCCGGCGTCGTCGATCCCGGTCTGCTCGAAGGCGAAAATCTCCTGCATCGTGACGGTGTTGCCCTCCATGCCCGTGATCTCCTGGAAGCTGACCACCTTGCGGCTGCCGTCAACGAGGCGCGAGATGTGGATGATGACGTGGATGGCCGAACTGATGTAGCGCCGAACGGCCTCGTTGGGAATATTGAGCCCCGTCATCGCCACGAGCGTCTCGAGGCGCAGCAGGGCATCCCGGGGAGAATTGGCGTGGATGGTCGTGAGCGAGCCGTCGTGGCCGGTGTTCATGGCCTGGAGCATGTCGAGCACTTCGGCGCCGCGCACCTCGCCCACGACGATGCGGTCGGGCCGCATGCGGAGGCTGTTGCGCACGAGATCGCGCTGGGCGACCTCGCCCTTCCCCTCGATGTTCGCCGGACGCGTCTCGAGCCGCACGACGTGTTCCTGCTTCATCTGCAACTCCGCCGAGTCCTCGATTGTCACGATGCGCTCGTTGGGCGGGATGAACCGGGACAGCACGTTGAGCAGTGTCGTCTTGCCGCTGCCCGTACCGCCCGAGATCAGGACGTTGAGCCTCGAGCGGACGATCCCTTTGAAAAGCTCGCCGATCTCGGGGATGAGGGTCTTCAGGGTGAGCAGGTCGTCCATCTCCAGCGGGTCGACGGCGAAGCGCCGGATGGACAGCGACGGCCCGTCGACCGAAACGGGCGGCACGACGGCGTTGACGCGGGAGCCGTCGGGCAGGCGCGCGTCCACCATGGGCGAAGACTCGTCGATCCGGCGCCCCACGGCGGAGACGATCCGGTCGATGATCTTCTTGAGGTGGTTGTCGTCCTTGAAGCGCGTCCCCGTGAGATGGATCTTTCCATAGCGCTCCACGTAGACGTGGCGGTAGGAGTTCACCAGGATGTCCGAGACGGAGGGGTCGTGCATGAAAGGCTCGATGGGCCCCAGGCCGAGCACCTCGTTGAAGATCTCCTCGTGGAACTGCTCGCGCTCCTCGTAATTGAGCGGCGTCTTCGACTCCTCGGCGAGGATCCGTTCCGTGAGCCGGCGGATCTCCTGCTTGAGGAGCTGCCGGTCCAGGGAGTCGATGAGCGAGAGGTCCAGCATGTCCACCAGGCGGTCGTGGACCTTGCCCTTGAGTTCGCTGTACTCGTCGGTGATCAGAAACACCATCGGCTTTTCTTTGGGGATGGCCATCGTTTTGTCCTTTCCTTGTTCAGTCCCTCTGTCTAGGCCCCGGTTGCTGGAGTTCGTCCCTTCCCTGCTGAGGAATCGGTCATTGCGAGCAACCGACCCCGACTTCGTTCGGCGTCATCGATGGAAGAAACAGGCTCTGGAAAATCCTCCCCAACCCTCCTTTTATAAAGGAGGGGGTTCCGACTTTCCCCCTTTGCAAAAGGGGGATCGAGGGGGATTTTCTTCGATCGATTCGAGCCGTTTCTCGGGAACCGTGCATGCCTCACACCTCTCAATAGAGCTTCAGACCCAGGAATGCGCGTTTTTCCTTTTCCTTTTCCCGACCGCCGCCGGTCTGCCGGCCCGCCAGAGCGGCGGCCATCTCGGCGATCGCCTCGGTGACCTCCGCCCCGGGCTCCACCATGGATAGAGGCTTTCCCTGGTTGATGGCGCTCATCGTGGCGTTGAAGTCGTTGGGCACCGCCCAGAAGGCCTTCTTGCCGGTGCTCTGCTCCGCCTCGCGCAACGTGATGACGGATTTCTTGTCGAAGCGGTTGATGACCACTTCGACCCAGGGGTCGGGGGGGTAGCCCAGTTCGCGGAAGATCTTCAGGAGCTTCTTGACGTTGATCAGGCACGGCAGGCTCAGCCCGGCGACGAGCAGCACCTTGTCGGCGCTGCGCAGGATCGTCTTCGAAATGTCGTCCACGGCCTGGCCGCCGTCGATGATCACGTAATCGAACATGGTCCGCATGAGCCTCAGCATCGACTCTATGACCTGCGGCGTCACCGTATACTTGTCGTCATCCACCCGGTCCGGCGAGGGTAGGACGCGGAGCCCCGAGCGATGCCGGTAGAGGATGCCCGTCAGGTACGTGGCATCGAGGCGCGCGATGTTCTTCGAGATGTCGACCCAGTTGAAGACGTGCTCCAGGCTCAGGAACAACGGGATCTCGCCGAAGAGGCGGTTCATGTCGATGAGGGCCACCGTCGGCTGCCCGTCGAGCCTCACGAGGCTGTCGGCGAGGTTCACGGCGATCGTCGTCGTCCCCACGCCGCCCTTGACGCCCAGGACGCTGATGATCTGTCCCTTGCGCTGCGGCCCCTTCGGCGCGGCAGGGGCAAGGTCCGATCCGTCCCGGTACTTCAGCAGGGCCTTGCGCAGCTCCACCTCGTTGATGGGCTGGGGGATGAACTCCTTGACGCCCATGCGCAGGGCCTGGATCAGCACGTCGGGACTCGTGGTCTTGGACGTGAGGAAGAAGTCCTTTGCCTTGCCCGTCGACCGGGCGCGGGTCAGGTAGTCGAAATCCTGGCCCGTGTCATCCCCGATTTCCAGGACGAGAAGATCCGCAGGCATCGTGTCGTGGACGCTCTGGATCAGGAACCCTTCCATGGAGGCGATCACGACGGAAAAATGTTCCCTGACCCTGTCGTTTCGGATCTCCAGTCTCACGGTTTTCTTGCGGGTTAACATGTCTTGTCACCTCGGTGTCTGTGCTGACGACGCATCGTTGGCTATTGCACGAGCCTGAGTTTGATGTCCCTGGCGATCCGGATGAAGATCGCCTCCAGTTCCGACGAGGTCGGCGCGATGTACGCGTAGTTCTCCCCGCTGGAAAGACTGCGGATGAAGTTCGGGTCGATCTCCGTACTCGACCCCAACCCGACGGCGTAGACCCGGATGCCTCTGTTTTTCAAGGTTTGGGCATTCTGCAGGGCAAGCTGTCGGGTCAGACTGCAGAAGTGAGGAAGCAGCCTGTTCATGGGGATGCTGCAGCGCTCAGCTGGATAGCCGGGAACGGGCATGGAGTCGAAAAGATACCATTTCGTGTTCAAATACCGTGGGCAGCAGCAGCTGGTTGCATTCGAACCGCTCGTCCTCCTGCCGTCACCCGTCGTCGCGGGGTTCACACTGGGGTAGAAGTTGTTGGTCCCCGTAGGCCGGTGAAGCTGGCTGTATACGCTCATGTAGGGGTAATCCGACGTCCGGCAGTTTGCGTGTCCCGACGAGCCAACGCCGTAGGCAACCCCGTCATAGTCCTGGCCGTCCCACCGGAACCGACGAGCCAACGCCGTAGGCAACCCCGTCATAGTCCTGGCCGTCCCACCGGAACCGGTCGCGTAGCGCCGTCGGCATGCCGTCGGAGAAGAAAACGGCGAACTGCTGCACGCGGCGGTCCCCGGGCAGGCCGGACTGATCCGTAAAGCTCCCGGTCCCGCCGGCCCGGTCGAAGGCATCCTCCGTATTGGTGGCGCCCACGGCGGTCATGGCATTGATTGCGGTTCTCATGGGAGCGACGAAATCGCTCCCCAGCGGCCGGTCCAGGGTGACGGTGGTGGCGAAGCTGATGAGTCCCACCCGATCCTCCGCCTGGGTCTCCACGAAGAAGTCCAGAAAGCTGTTGGCCGCCCGCTTCAGGTCGGTCATCTTGGTCCCCGCCATGGAGCCGGAGCGGTCCAGAATCATCATGATCTCGACATCCCTGCGCTGGGCGACGCTGGTGGCGCTGACGGGGATGGTATCGACGCCGAAGAGCCTTGCCAGGTGGGCCGTGGCATTCACATCGCCCCTGACGCTCACCCGGTTCTCATCCAGCATCTGGGCGCTGAACTGGACCTGTCCCGCCCCGGAGCCCGGGGTGTCGATGTAGCCGGCACGGAAGTTTTCCTCACCGAACTCACGGGCGATCGCCACCGGGTCGACATAGGGGTTCGAGATGTTCTTGGCCGCCACGAGGGCACCGGCATCCACCCCCTTGGCAAGTTCCGCCCGCACCAGATACCATCGGCCCGCCTCGATGCCCAGGGCGGTGAACCCCAGGAGCACGAGAA
>JALOPC010000265.1 GCA_025454095.1 Syntrophales bacterium
AGGAATCCGAAGACGCTCCCGAGCAGCCCGCCGAGAACGCCGAACAGGGCGATCTCGGCGAGGAAGGCCAGCGCCACCTCGCCGCGGCTCGCGCCCAGGCTGCGCAGCACGCCCGCGTCGCGGCGTCGGCTGACGACGGCGAACATGGCCGTGTTGTAGATCAGGAAGACGCTCACGAAGAGGGCCATGAGCGACAGGGCCTCCAGGTTGAGGCGAAAGGCCCCCACCATGGCCCCGAAGGTGTCCTGCCGCTGTCGCTTGGACTGGATGCGCCAGCCTTCCTGCCAGCGGGAGGCGAAGCCGTCCTCGTCGCCGAGGATGAGGTCGACGTGGTCGATCCTGCCGCCGAGGCCCAGCAGTTTCTGGGCGTGGGCGATGTCCATCAGGATCAGGGGCTCGCCCGAGGGGTTGGCGAAGGTCCCGATCACCCGCAGGCGCCCCTTCAGGGTGGGAAGGGAGCCCCCCGCCGAGAGCCCGAGCGACCGGGCGAGCCCGGCCTCGATCAGGACGGCCCGCTCGTCGGTGAGGAAGGCGAGCGAGTCTTCGAATGAGGTCCCGGGGCGGCGTTCGAAGGGCGCCCGCGAAAGCTCGGGGCGGATGGCCCGGTCCAGAAAGGGGTCGATGCCGAGGATCCGGACCAGGTCGCCGCTTCCCAGCTTCAGGCGCCGCTCCAGCACGGGGGCGAAGGAGACGACGGCGGGATCGCCGGCGAGCTGCCGCAGGACCGACTCGTCCATCGGGCCGGCGAGACGCTCGAGGGTGTGGGTGGATTTGCCGCGCAAAAACTCCACGGCCTGGGAGAAGCTGGAAAGGGCCGACTGCGCCGAGAGGGTCATGCCGACGACGGCGGCCACGCCGCAGGCGATGCCGAGGAGCTGCAGGAGACTCAGGCTCCGGCGGCGGTAGAGGTAGCGTAGAAAGGATCGGGTGACGGTGCGCAAAGATAAATCCGGGGTCAAGGGTTAAGGGTCAAGGGGACAGGTCCCAATCCTCGAGCTTCGCTGCGCCAGCGTCATTGCCGCGAAGGCGGGAATCCATCTACAGGGCATGGATTCCGGATCAAGTCCGGAATGACAGTTGATACTCCGTGGTGTACCGAGGGGCCATTCAGTCGCATTTCTCGTCTTCCGTCACGACGCCGTCCACCATCTGCAGGATGCGGTCGGCGTACTTGCAGGCCAGCGGCGTGTGGGTCACCATGAGCAGGGCCATGGACGACTCCCGGCAGCGCTCCGTGATGAGCTCCAGGATCCGGTCGCCCGTCGCCGTGTCGAGATTTCCCGTGGGTTCGTCGGCCAGGATCAGAGCGGGCTCCTTCACGATCGCCCGGGCGATCGCGACGCGCTGCTGCTCGCCGCCGGAGAGTTCGTGGGGGTAGCGGCCTTCCTTTCCCTCGAGGCCCACCTTCTCCAGGGCGGCCTGCGCGGCCCGCGGGTCGAGCTTCCCGGCCAGCTCGAGGGCGAGATAGACGTTCTCGAAGGCCGTCAGGGTGGGCAGGAGGTTGAAGAACTGGAAGACAAAACTCAGGCGGGAGCGCCTCAGCCGGGTGCGGCCCGCCTCCCCGAGGTCTTCGAGGTTGCGGCCGTCGATCTCGACCGTGCCCCGGGTGGGGCGGTCGAGGCCCGCCAGCATGTTCAGGAGGGTCGTCTTGCCGGAGCCGCTCTTGCCGAACAGGGCGACCACCTCGCCGGGGGCCACCTCGAGACTCGCCCCGCGGAGGGCCTGCGTGACGACCTGCCCGTTCTCGCGGTATTCCTTCCACAGATCGACGACGCGGACAACCGGGTACGTTGTTGACAAAGTTGACAAACTCACTCTCCGCACCAGGGACGTTGTTTACTTATTAGAATAACTCGGAACATTCTGGCTTATTCGGGAAGTTATTCTAATAAGTAAACAACGTCCCCGATCTCAGATGTCTTTAAGGCGCAGGTTGGCGGGGGATTTCTCGATCGCCTCGCCGAAGGCCTCGAGGCTCTGCGAGATCCGCTCCAGTTCCTCCGTCCGGGCCACGGGGATGAACTCCGTGCCCCGGCGGTCCAACGCATCCATGACGAACGATACGGTCAGTTGATCCGTGTCGCGGGCGGGCACGTAGGCGGCCTCGTCCCGGCCCTTCCTGTCCGCCTCGAGAAGAACCCCGCTGGCCCGGAGATCCTCGAGGAGTTCGGCAGTGAGCCCCCGGGGGATCTCGAGGCTCTCCGAGACCGCCTTCGCCGTGAGGGGGACCTCGCCGGCGGCGAAACTCCGGCTCATGTGGTTGACGATCCGAAGGGCCACGAGCCTGCGGAAGTGGTTGCTGGCGCGCCTGGCGTCGGGGCCGTACTCGAGGGCGTCCGCGTTCTGATGGACGCAGGAGACCTCGGCGCCGGCCAGCACGATGAGCCAGCTGAGCTGCAGCCAGGTGAGGAAGAGGGGCAGGGCGGCGAAGCTGCCGTAGATGGCGTTATACTTGGCGACTCCCACCTGGAACTTCACGTAGACCAGCTGGACGACGACGTAGACGGTGCCGGCGATCACACCGGCGACAAGCCCCGATTTCTTTTCCACCGGGCGGTTGGGCATGAAGAGATACAGGAAGCAGAAGAGCACCCACATCGTCACGAAGGGGGTGAGCTCCAGGAAGAGCACCACGACGGGGCCCAGGATCCCGAGGACGTCGATCTTCTCGGTGATCGCGGCAAGCTGGGTGGTGATGAACACGGTGGCGCTCCCCGACAGCACCAGCAGCACCGGCGCCACGAGCATGACGGAGAGATAGTCCGTGATCTTGCGGGCCATCGGGCGATCCTGCTTCACCGACCAGATGTCGTTGAAGGAGTTCTCGATGTTGCCCAGGACCTTGATGATCGTCCAGAACAGCAGGATGACGCCCACCCCTGCGATGAGGCCGCCCTTGGTGTTTTCGAGCAGCGAGTTGGCAAACCCGAAGACCTCCAGGAGAACCTCTTCCTGCCCGGTGAAGCGCTCCAGGATCTTCTCCTGCAGGACCTTTTCGAATTCGAAGCCTTTGGCGATCCCGAAGGCCATGGCAACGATCGGGACGACGGACAGCAGGGAGAAAAAAGTCAGCGCCGAGGCCCTCAGCTGGCAGCGGTGTTCCTGGAAGGCCCGGGCGGCGGCCAGAAAAATCCGGAGATACCGCAGGCCCGCGGCCTTGAGCGGCGGAAGGCCCTTCGCGCGGATTCGCCAGATGTCCTCGTCGATGAACTTCCGGATCTTCGCGAA
>JALOPC010000266.1 GCA_025454095.1 Syntrophales bacterium
GGCGCCGAAGCCCATGACGGCGAGGCCCGTGATGAGGCCGCGCTTGTCGGGGAACCAGCGGATCAGCGTCGCGATGGGCGTCACGTAGCCGAAGCCGTTACCGAGGCCGCCGATGACGCCGAAGCCCAACCAGAGCAGGAACAGGTTGCCCACCTGGTCGGCGAAGCCGGCCAGCAGCACGCCCGAACCGAACAGAATGCCGCCGATGGTGGCCACGAAGCGAGGGCCCTTCTTGTCGACGAGGGTTCCGCCGAAGGCGGCGGCCAGACCGATGACGGCCATGTTGATCATCATGGTCGCCTGGACGGACGTTTCCCCCCAGCCGTGAGCCTTCATCAGCGGGAGTTTGAAGACGGACCATGCGTAGACGGTCCCCAGGCAGAGCTGCATGACGATGGCAGCCCCCGCAATAATCCAACGTTTGCTCTCGAGATTCTCGTTGCTCATAAGAATAAAACCTCCCCTTTCATCTGTTCTCTCTGCATAAAAAAAGGGCTAAAAGCCCCCTGTGGTCGCTTTCAACCCCGTTGCCGCCCCTGCCCGATGATTATTGCTCTTCATAGCTCGTCGTGACCTTGTATCCCGCGCCGCGCAGCGCCTTGCAGAGCTCGCGGATGTCGTCCGTGTTCACCCGGAGGACCAGAAAGCGCGTCGCCGGGTCGGTCTCGTTCACGGTGGAGACCATGGAAATGATCGAAAGCCCGAGCCCCTTCACGATCTCCGCGATGCTGCAGATCTCGCCCATGTCGCTCGGGATGGAGAGCTCGATGCGCGAGCTGCGCGTGCCCACGCCCATCACCTCGAGGAGCACGTTGAGCATGTCGCAGGTGGTGATGATCCCCGCCAGCTCGCCGTTGGCGACGACGGGCAGGCAGCCGATCCCCTTCTCGTTGAGGATTTTCGCCGCCTCTTCGACCGGTGTCTCGGGGCCCACCGTGACGGGGTTTCGCGTCATGATGTCCCCGGCCTTCATCTCCGAGAGCAGGTAATTCAACTCGTGCACGGAGAGGGTGCTGGCCGGCGAGGCCGAGTTCTCGCGGATGTCGCCGTCCGTGATGACGCCGACGACCCTGCGGCCCTCCACGACGGGGACCTGGTTGATGTCCTTGTCCCGCAGGAGGTTTCGAACGTGGAGCACGCTGGCATCCTTCGTCACCGTGACGACGTTTCGCGTCATGCGCCGCCCGACAAACATGGCCGCCTCCCTTACGCTGAATGCGCCGCCGCTTTCCCGGGTGCCGTTTCCTCGAGTTCCCTGACCGCCAGTTTCTCCGGTTGCTCTTCTTTTTCCATCATCGTCCCTTCTCGAAGGGACGGATGGCCGAAGAACAGGATCGGAGTCCGGCGCCCTGCGCGCCACTGCCCCGTTATCATTACATTTTTATGTAGAACGGGGCTGTGAGCATTGGACTCTATATCAGAGGGTGCCAAGAAAATCAAATCAAATCCCCGGCGCGGAACCGCCCGCGTCAGGGGAGCCGGTCGAACAGCAGGACGGCCTTGTTGTACTGCGCCGTGGAGAGATGTTTGCCGTCCGGGCTGAAGGCGAGCCCGTTGACGAACCCATAGAAACTGCGGATGTTTTTCAGGATTTCGCCGGAGGCGGCATCCCAGATGAGGAGGCTGTCTCCCCCGCTGGCCAGGCGCCTTCCGTCCCGGCTCCAGTCCAGGCAGAAGATCATGCCTTCCTGGCCGGCGAGGGTCCGGATCTGCGTGCCCGTCACCGCATCCCAGAGGATGATCTGCTGATCGAGGCCCGCCGAGGCGATGGTCTTTCCATCCGGGGCATAGGAGACGGCCTTGAGGAAACTCGCATGACCCTGAAGGGTCATCAGGGGCTCGCCCCCCTGCTTCACGTCCCAGACCAGGACCAGGCGGTCGTCGCCTCCCGACACGAGACGCCTGCCGTCGGGGCTGAAGGCCACGGCGTCGACCACGTCGCTGTGCCCCTCGAGGACCTTCTCGATGCGCATCTTCTGGACGTCCCAGACGATGATGCGCCGGTCGTTGCTTGCCGAGGCAAGCCATTTGCCGTCGGGGCTGAAGGCCAGCGACACGATCCACCCGTCGTGCGCGGTGAGGGTCCCGCTGAGGGTGCCCGATTCCGTGTTCCACAGGTGGATGAGCTTGTCCTGCGCGCCCGAGGCCAGGGTCTTGCCGTCGGGGCTGAAGGCGACGCGCATGACCGATTCCGTGTGCGCGCGCAGGGTGTGCACGGGAACGCCCGTATCCGCGTTCCAGACAATGATGTCCTTGTCGGCGCCCGCCGAGGCCAGGGTCTTGCCGTCGGGGGCGAAGTCCACGGTCCAGACGATGGACGTGTGCCCCAGGAAGACCCGGTCGGGACGGCTGCTGAGGGACGAGGCGAAGAAGTAGCGGGAAAGGAGTTTCTTCACGAATCCCGCGACCCCGGGCTCCTCGTGGGCCTGGACGTACTTCTTCTCTTCGGGGGTCAGACCGGGGCCGCAGCCGGCAAGGCAGAACAGGGCGAGAAGGCAGAGAACTCCTGCAGAGCGGAGATGACGGTTCGACATGGCAGCCCCTGGCGACAGAGACGAAGTTGAGACGTTGAGAAGTTAAGAAGGTGAGAAGCGACCGAGCCGCGGAAAAAAGGTTGCTCCCTCCCTTCAACCCTTTCACCCTATGCGTCGTGCCTTAGGCCAATTTTAAATATCCTCTTCCGAAGGAATTATCAACTTCCGATTTACGTACAGGGGGTCGTTGAGCTTTATTTTGTTTGCCTTCATCAGGGCCGCGATCGTCGTGTTGTGCTTCGAGGCGATCTTCTCGAGGGTATCGCCCTTGCGGACCCGGTAGGTCGACGCCTGGTGTTTCGCCTTCGCCGCCGTTTTCTTCTCCGCCGGGGCCTCCCGGCCCTTGTCCTTCTCGACGGCAGGGACCTTCAGCTTGCGGTCCACGTAGAGGGGGTCCTTCATCTTCAGGTTGTTGAGCTTGAGAAGCTCCGAGACCGTCGTGTCGTGGCGCGCCGCGATCTTCTCCAGCGTGTCTCCCTTGCGGACCTTGTAGACCGCCGTTTTCGGGGCCTGCTCGGGTGCGGCCGATTTCTTCGCCGCCGTCCCCTTCGAGCTTGCGGCGGGCTCGGCCGCCAGTTCCTCGTCGGGTTTCTCCACGGGCACCTTGAGCTTGCGGCCGGCCGCCACCGGCTCGCCGGCCTTGAGGCTGTTGAGGGTCCGCAGGGTGCGGACCGTCGTGTGGTGTTCGACCCAGAGGGGGTCCTTGAGCTTGAGGTTGTTGAGCCGGGCAATCTCGGGTGCCGTCGTGCCGTGCGCCGCCGCGATCTTCTCCAGCGTGTCGCCCTTCTTCACGCGGTAGGTGACGGCGCCGTTCTTTTTCGACCGGGCCGGCTCGGCAGCAGGGGATTTAGTTTTCTTCGCCGGGGCCGTCTCGGCCTCCTCCCTGCCTTTCTCGATGGCCCTGCCCTCCCGCTGCCGCGGCTTTTCGGCCTTTTCCTCCTTCTTGGCGGCCGGGGGCGCCGCTTTCTCCTCCGCGCGGGCGTGCTGCACGGGTACGGCGGGCTGGCCGTTGGGGACGAACCGCACGATCGCCTGCGCAATGGCC
>JALOPC010000267.1 GCA_025454095.1 Syntrophales bacterium
GACTACTACCGGCCCAAGACCCGCTTTTCCGGCAGCGGCGGGGCCTGTGACGTGGCCTCCTTCGTGCCCCGCTACATCATCTTCATGCAGCACGAAAAGAGGAAGTTCCCCGTGAAGGTCGACTACCTCACGAGCCCCGGCTACCTCGACGGCAACGGCGGCCGCGAGCGCGCGGGCCTCATGACCGGCGGCCCCAGCGCGGTGGTGACCAACCTGGCCATGATGCGCTTCGACGAGAAGACCAAGGAGATGTATCTGGCCTACTACTACCCCGGGATCTCCCCCCGGAAGATCCTGGACAACATGGAATTTTCCGTCGACGTCTCGAAGGCGCAGGAAGCCGCGCCGCCCACGGCGAGCGAGCTGAAGGTCCTGCGGGAGGTCGTCGATCCCCAGCGGATCATCCTGTGAGAAAAAGCGCCGCCCGGCCGGCGGAGCGCCGTCGGCAGGGCCGGCGTGACGGCAATACCGACACACGGTCGTAACCATAATCATCACGAGGAGAAGCGAAATGAACTTTGAACTGTCCGAAGAGTTGAAGATGTTGCGGGACACGGTCCGCTCCTTTGCGGAAGAGAAGATTGCTCCCTTCGCCGAGGAGTGGGACCACAAGTCCTACTTCCCCTACAAGGAAGCCGTCAAGCCCATGGGCGAGCTGGGATTTTTCGGCACCGTCATCCCCGAGCAGTACGGCGGCAACGAGATGGGGTGGCTGGCGGCGATGATCATCACCGAGGAGATCGCCCGGGCCTCGAGCGCGCTTCGCGTGCAGGTCAACATGAACGAGCTGGGCTGCGCCTTCACGATTCTGCGCTACGGCACCGAGGCGGCCAAGAAGAAGTACATCGAGAAGCTGGTCAACGCCGACTACATGGGCTCCTTCGGCATCACCGAGCCCCAGGCGGGCTCGGACATCATGGCGATCAAGTCCACGGCCGAGGACAAGGGCGACCACTGGCTGCTCAACGGCACGAAGACCTGGATTTCGAACGCCAACTGCGCCGACGTCAACATCTTCTACGCCTACACGAGCACGAACGGCAAGCGGGAGCTGTCGGCCTTCGTGGTGGAGCTCAAGAACTTCAACGGCATCACGGTGACAGACCTGGAGAAGATGGGGTCGCACTGCTCGCCCACGGGCGAGATCGTGCTGGAGAACACGAAGGTTCCCAAGGAGAACATCCTGGGCAAGCCCGGCGACGGGGCCAAGATCGTCTTCGGCTCGCTGTCGCAGACGCGGCTCTCGGCGGCGGCCGGCGGCGTGGGGGTTGCGCAGGCGTGCCTGGACATCGTGACCAAGTACGCCATGGAGCGCGAGCAGTTCGGCAAGCCCATCGGCACCTTCCAGATGAACCAGGACATGATCGCGCAGATGATGGCCGACATCGAAGCGGCCCGGCTCGTGGTCTACCGGGCGGCCTGGCAGAAGGACCAGGGTCAGCTGCTGAACAACGTCGAGGTGGCCATGGCGAAGTACCTGGCCGGGGAGCTGTGCTACAAGTGCTCGCAGTACGCGATGAAGATCCTGGGGGCCTACGGCTACTCGCCGGAGTACCCGGTGGCGCGGATTTTCCGGGACGCCCCGACGTACGCCATGGTCGAGGGCTCGACCAACATCTGCAAGTTCATCATGGCCCAGGACCAACTGGGTATCCGAAAAGCAAACCGCTAACGCGGTCCACATAGGGGGCCGCCGGCGGCTGTGCCGCCGGCGGCGTCAACCCAACGCCGATTGAGGAGGCATCAACGATGAAACAGTATTTCGCGAAGATGAAAGAGCTGGGCAAGGCGCTCCGGCAGTCGCAGATAGACGGCATGAAGGAGAACGTGGAGCGGGCCGCCGAGATCATGAAGGAGATCGACGGCGAGATCGAACGGATCAAGACGAGCGTGGGCGTTCCCACCGAGGAGATCCACAAGCGCGGCGAGATGACCGTCTGGGAGCGGATCGACTACATCGTCGACCCCGGCATGTTCTTCCCCCTGCACTCCATCTACGACCCCGACAGCGAGGAGAGCGGCCAGACCAACGTGGTCGACGGCCTGGCGCGGATCAGCGGCAAGTGGTGCGTGCTGATCGGCTTCAACAACAAGTGGATCGCCGGCGCCTGGATCGCCGGGCAGGCCGACAACAACCTGCGGGTGACGGACCTGGCCAAGCGGCTCCACGTGCCGCTCGTGTGGCTCGTGAACTGCTCCGGCGTGAAGCTGCCCGAGCAGGAGAAGGTCTACGCCAACCGCCGCGGGCAGGGCACCTGCTTCTTCCGCCACGCCGAGCTCGAGCAGGAAGGCGTTCCCATCATCGCCGGCATCTACGGCACCAACCCCGCAGGCGGCGGCTACCAGGGCATCAGCCCCACCATTCTGCTCGCCCACCAGAAGGCCAACATCGCCGTGGGCGGCGGCGGCATCGTGAGCGGCATGAGCCCCAAGGGCTACTTCGACCAGGAAGGGGCCGAGGCCCTCATCGAGGCCACCCGCCACTTCAAGGCCGTCCCCCCGGGAAGCACGCGGATTCACTACAACGAGACGGGCTTCTTCAAGGCCGTCTACGAGAAGGAGACCCAGGTCCTGGACGCCATCAAGGAGTGGATGACGTTCCTGCCGGCCTACAACCCCAAGTTCTTCCGCGTGGCCGAGCCGGCCGAGCCGAAGCTCTCGCCCGCCGAGCTGCCGAACCTCATTCCCATCAACACCAAGCGGGTCTACTCCTTCGAGGAAGTGCTCGCGCGGCTCACGGACAACTCGGAGCACATGGAGTTCCGGCCCAAGTACGGTCCCGAGATCTACTGCGGCGTCGTGAAGATCGACGGCTTCCCCATGGGCGTCATCGGCAACCGCATGGGCCTCATCCCCAACTACCCCGAGTACACCAACGAGTACCACGCCGTGGGCGGCAAGCTCTACCGGCAGGGCCTCATCAAGATGAACGAGTTCGTGACCCTCTGCGGCCGCGACCGCCTGCCCATCATCTGGATCCAGGACACCTCGGGCATCGACGTGGGCGACATCGCCGAGAAGGCGGAGCTGCTGGGCCTGGGGCAGTCGCTGATCTACTCCATCGAGCAGACGGAGATCCCCATGATGCTCATCGTGCTGCGCAAGGGCACGGCGGCGGCCCACTACGTCATGGGCGGCCCCACGGCCAACAACAACAACGCCTTCACGCTGGGCACCCCCGCCACCGAGATCAACGTCATGCACGGCGAGACGGCCATCCTATGCCCGCCGGCTCGTGAAGGACAAGGACTCCGGCAAGACGCTCGATGCCACGATCAAGAAGATGAACGAGATCGTGAAGCACTACGAGGAGTCCTCGCGGCCCTACTTCTGCGCGAAGAAGGGGTTCGTCGACGAGGTCGTGCGCTTCGAAGACATGCGGAAATACCTGGTGGCCTTCGCCAACTGCGTCTGGCAGAACCCGACGTCCATCTGCCCGCAGCACCACATGATCCTTCCCCGGATGATCCAGTCCCAGGTCGTGACGGGTCTCGAGCGTCCGCCGGTGGAGCAGGAAAAGAAGGCTGCATCGAAATGATCTTCACCCCCCCCCGCCCGGCCTGCCGGGCGGGGGGGAATCTTATCCTACCTACAGTCGGAGGGAGTCTTTATGAAAAATTCTTACTGGATCCCACTTAGTGTGGTCGTGGCCGGTCTTCTGATGGGCTGCGACATGACGAGTCTCAACAATGCGATCGGCGGCAACGCCCTGGGCGTGATTTCCCTGATTGCGCTGATCATCGCCGTTGTCGTCAGCTGCGTAACCGAGAAAAACGTCGGTGTCATGTGCATCGCCTTCGCCTTCATCATCGCGCTGGCGACGGGCGGCGCCCTGAAGGTATCGGATCTCAACAAGTTCTTCCCCCTGCGGCTCTTCATGATCCTCGTCGGGGCGACCATGCTCTTCAGCATGGCCACGATCAACGGCACCGTGGAGAAAATCGCCAAGTGGTCCGTCAAGGGCTCCGGCGGCAACGTGGGCATGCTTCCCGTCGTCTTCTTCATTCTGCCCTGCGTATTGTCCGCCATCGGCCCCGGCAACATCGCCACCACCGTCGTCTTGGCCCCCATCGGCATGGCCCTGGCCGGCGAGACCCGGATCAGCCCCTTCCTGATGACCCTCATGATCTGCAACGGGGCCAACGCCGGGGCGCTCTCCCCCGTGGCCCCCACGGGCATCATCGCCAATGGCCTCGTCGAGAAAATCGGCGTGGAGTACATCGGCAACCAGATCTTCATGAACTCGATCCTGGGAAGCGGCGTGGCCGGCATCTTCGGCTTCGTGGCCTTTGGCGGCCTCAAGCTCTTCGGCAAGAAGGTCGACCCCGACGTCCAGGCCCGCGTGAGCGCGATCGTCAACGCCCCCATCGAGCCCTGGAACCGCAATCAGCTCATCACCCTCGGCGCCATTGCCGCCTGGATCATCCTGGTTCTCGTTTTCAAGTTCGACGTGGGTTACACGGCCCTCACTCTGGCAGTCCTGCTCTCCTTTGTCGGCGCCGCCGACGAGAAGGAAGCCATGGCCAAGCAGCCCTGGTTCACCATGTTCATGCTCGTGGGCGTCATGGTCCTCGTGGAAGTGGCGGGCAAAACAGGCGGTCTCGAGTACGCCATCAACGCCATCGCTTCCGTGTCGAGCGTGCACACCATCTCCTCGGTCTTCGGGTTCATCAACGGCTTCGTCTCCATCTACAGCGGATCCTCGACGGTCGTCATGCCGACCTTCATCCCGCTCATCCCGGGCCTCGTGGCCAAGCTGGGCGTTACAGGAGCCGATGCGATCGACATGATCCGGAACCTCATCTACACCTGCTGCGTCTCGGCGCACCTGGTGGATGCCAGCCCCCTGTCCCTGCTGGGCGCCCTCTGCATCGCGGCGGCCCCCGAGTGGGACGACAAGAACAAGCTTTTCCGCAACCTGCTGTTCTGGGGCATGGGCATGTCGGTCTT
>JALOPC010000268.1 GCA_025454095.1 Syntrophales bacterium
GCAGTGGAAGAGACTGGGCGAGCTGCTCGTGGAGGCACGGCTGCTCGACGAAATGCAGCTCGAGGAGGCCCTCGCGGCCCAGCGGTACACGGGGCTGCGGCTCGGCAAGCTTCTCGTCCAGCAGGGCTTCCTCCGGGATTCCCAGATCGTGGACATCCTGAGCCACCAGCTTCGGATCGAACGCTACCTGCCCGACAAGTACCCCGTCGACTTGAGTCTCTCGAGGCTCATCCCCATGGATTTTGCCCGGAAATACCAGGCCGCGCCGTTGAGGAAAACCGCCCGTCACCTTGTCGTGGCCATGCCGGACCCCACCAACCGCTACGCCCTCGATTTGCTCCGGATGCAGTCGGAAGAGGGGGTTGCGCCGGTGATCTGCACCGAGCGCGAGTTCGACCGGCTCATGGGCCTCATTTACGACATGCCCGTGGGCAGCTACTCCTCCGAGGCCCGCCCGCAGGCGGCAGCAGCGGCGCCGCGCGCCAACCCTGTTCCCACGGCGCCCGAAAACGGGGACCCCGCGGACCGGTTCATCGAAACGCTGATCGCGCAGGCCGTCCGCGAGGGAGCGACGGACATCCACATCACCCCGCAGACGAAGAACGTCCGCGTTCGGTTCCGCGTCAACGGATCGACGCACGACCTGCCGGACCTGCCGAAGTCCATGTCCATCCCCGTGATCACCTGGGTCAAGGACATCGCCAACATCGACTCGAGCATCCGCGGTGTCCCCCAGGAAGGCCGCTTCGTCGAGAGGGTCGGGGACCGGGACATCAGCGTGGTCGTCTCCTCCATCCCGAGCATTCACGGCGAGAGCCTTATTCTCCACTTGACGGATCTCAGCACGAATTCCTTGGGCCTGGAGCAGCTGGGCCTCACCCCGAAGGATCTCGACGGCTTGGGCGCGCTCCTGGACAAACCGCAGGGGCTTATCCTCCTGTCGGGCCCCGAGGGAAGCGGCAAGAGCACCACCCTGTACGCCATGCTGCGTCGCCTGGTGAAAGACGACGCGGAGATTTTCACGCTGGAGGACCCCGTCAAGTACCCGCTTGCGGGGGTTACCCAGATCGAGTACAACCCGGCGGCCGGTATGACCCTGGCAGCGAGCCTGCGGCTCATCCTGAAACAGGACCCCGACGTGGTCTATCTCGAAGAAATCCGCGATGGCGAGTCGGCAGCGCTTGCCGTGCAGACGGCCCTCGCGAACCATCGATTCCTCAGCACTCTCCCGTCAACGGATGCGGCAGGCGCCATCGCCCGCATCGTCGAGATGGGTGTGGACCGGTTCCCCCTGGCCACCGCACTGTCGGCGTCGATATCGCAGCGGCTCGTGCGGACGATCTGTCCCGCCTGCCGGGAACCCTACGAGCCCTCCGAGGAGATCCTGGCATCCCTGGGCCTCGAAACGATGGCGGGCGGCCGGTTCTTCCGCGGGGCGGGTTGCCCGGCCTGCAAGAACACGGGGTTCAAGGGCCAGACGGCCCTGTTCGAAATCCTCGTGAACGACAACGGTCTGCGGGAGACGATCCTCAAGGGCGCCGACGCGGCCGAGATCAGGGCCGCCGCAGGGCGGGACGGCAATTTCCGCCCGCTGAAGCAGGATGCGTTCAACAAGGTGCTCCAGGGGGTCATCAGCCTCGAAGATGCCGTCACGGCCGTGAAGGTGTGAGCGAAGGACGATAAGAAGAGCGTAAAAAAAGGCAGCGCTGCGCAGGCGCTGCCTTTTTATTTTGCCGCAGGGGTTTTCTCAGGTCAGGGTGAGGATCTTTTCGATTTCGTTCATCACCTCGACGGGGGTGACGGGCTTTGCCAGGATGGGGTGGCCGTGAATCCGGCCGAGGCGATCTTCCGCCTCGTCTTTCTTGATCGCCGCCGTGATGAAGATCAGGGGAATGTTCCGGGTCCCTTCGTCGTCGAGGAGATACTCGGCGGCTTCCGTGCCGTCCATGTCGGGCATCATGAGATCCAGCAGGATCACGTCGGGCCTCTCAATTTGGGCGTAGCGGACTCCCATCCTCGCGTCGGTGAAGGTTGTCACTTCGTATTTCCCTGTTTTTTCCAGGTATTCCTTCATCAGACGGCAGATTTCCTTGTTGTCGTCGATCATGAGTATTTTCGGTCGCTGGACCATGACTCCTCCCCTTGCAATCGGAGATCGTACAGCCGTCGATTCTCTCAGGTTCATCTTCCACCTGCCTTCCGGGACTGCAAATGCCCCGCACCGGGACGCCGGATATTTATAAACTCAAGGAATCGGTGCCTCTTTTTCCCGCTTGTCCCGCAGCGCAGCCCGCCCCGGATATCCAGGTGAGGCCGTGATGCACAGGCAAACGGTTTCACCGAGCAGAATAGCAAGTTCCGTACCACGTAAACGGTCCTTTTTTCTCCAATGTGCTAAAGTTCTCCGCCGCCCTGCCGATTTCAGAATTGACGCGCCTGAAAAGGGCAAACCGTCCGAAAGGATGGGGCGCAAAGCCTCTGGCCTACGTCGCGCGGACACGCGGGATAGGGCTGCAGGGCTGCCAGGCGAGCCGAGCAGCCGACCGATCCGGAACCCCCGGGCCCGGGGGCTGCATCCGGCGCCCCGCCTCGCATTTCCCCCATCGTTTCCCGAATGCCCCGTTCCCGTCATGACCACCCGCACACCGCTCATCATGGAGCCGCTGGGCGCCTCAGGAGGGAAGCCATGAAATCCCGCACCATCGTACTCGCCGTTGTGTTGCTCGCACTGTTCGCCGTATCGTCCGCACCAGCCCAGACCGCGCCGCTGTACATCAAGCAGTTCGGCTCGGACAATTACGACTACGCAATGAAAACCGTGACCGACTCCGATGGCAATGTCTATGTGGCAGGCATGACCATGGGTGCCTTCAGCGCGCCGCCGCCGGCCACGCCGAACACGAACAGCGGGAGCACGGACATCTTCGTGGCGAAGTTCGACCCCTCGGGAACACTTCTCTGGGTCAGCCAGTTCGGTTCATCGACGGAAGACAACATCGGCGGGATCGCCCTGGGATCGCCTTCCGGCTTTCTCACTCTCTACGTGACGGGCTGGACGAAGGGGGTCATGCCCGGGGGGACGCAGGGGTGGCGGAACGCCAACGCCGGGACAGAGGGCACCACGGACATTTTTGTGGCAAAGATCCATCCCGCCAGCGGGACGGTCAACTGGATCAAGCAGTACGGCACCCCGGGGAACGACTT
>JALOPC010000269.1 GCA_025454095.1 Syntrophales bacterium
ACGAGGAACGCCGCCGCAGCCAGGAGCGCGATGTGCCGCGCGGTACGTTTTCCGGTTCGAATCATGATGGGCGCAGGGTCTCCTTCCATAATCTCCAGAATCGGAACGCCGCGTAGAGAACGCCGGTGCCGCTGATCAGGACGATGAAATTGGACGCGAAAAAGACCATGATGAATTCCACGGGGTTGTTCATGCCGTAGGCGGAAATCAGGAGGGAGATTCCCCAGACGAGAAAGAAAGCCGAAAGCACGCCGATGAGGATTTCTCTGAGCCACTGAAACAGGATCATGGACCTTTGCGCCGGGCGACCGGATTCTCCGCGCAACCCCGCCGAAACGGGGTCCAGAGTCCGGTCATTATGACGAATCGAGCTGGAAAATTCAATCCCTTTCAACGGGATCCCTCGTTGACGGCGGATTCCCTCGCCCGGGTCTTCAAGGCCTGGAAGCCGCCCGGCGCGATCTCGCGGTGCAGGCACGGCAACAGGGTATTGTTCTGAAAGAGGGGCTCCCCGGCGACGTCGTACCGAGCATGTCCCAGGGCCTCGCCCCACAGGGGGGTGCCGGGGATGGGCGAGTACTCCGCGAGGATGGGCCGGGCCCCCGCGGCCGCGACCAGGTCGATGCCGGCCTCCATCTCGCGGTACGGCTGTCCCGGGAGCCCGCAGAGCAGGTAGACCCCGATGTCCCGGGATTCGTATCCAGCCTCTCGCAGGTACGCGACAGCCTGCCGGAGCTCGGCCGTCGTCACCTTGCCGCCGGTCGATTCCTGCCTGGCGGCGGAGGCGGTCTCGAAACCGAACCGGATGGTGCGAAAGCCCGTCCGGAACAGGAGCGAGGCGATCCGCGGCGACATCTCCCGCACGTGCAGTCCGTTGGGGCAGTGAAAGCGGCACGCGAGCCCGCGCCGCAGGATGTCCTCGAGCATCGGGACGGCGCGCCGCGGGGCATCGACGAGCAGGGCATCGTCGTAGAAGGCGAAATCGACGACGCCGTGCCGCCTGTGCCAGTGCTCGATCTCGTCGGCGACGCGGACGGGGTTGCGCACGCGGAACCCGCGGTTCAGCAGCGCCGAGGCGCAGTAGGTGCACCGGCAGGGACACCCGCGGGAGGTCAGGACGGGCACGGCGTCCAGACGGCCCGCGAGCTCCAGAGCCGGGTAGGGGTAGCTGTCGAGATCCCCGCCGTCAAAACCCAGATCGAAGGTGCCGCCGAGCAGGTCTGCAAGCACGGGCGGCAGAACCCGTTCCCCGTCGCCGGCCGAGACGCGATCGGCCCCCGAGAACGCCCGGGCATGCCCCTCGCACAGGGTGGCGTAGTTGCCGCCCAGGATGACCGGCACGCCGGGCCATGCACCCCGGATCTCCCGGATCGCCTCGACGACACCGGGGTACCAGTAGGTCATCATGGAACTGACCAGGACCGCGTCGGGTCTGCCGCCCGCCGCGAGGCGCTCGCGGAAACGGGCCGGCGTCATCCCGTAGCGTCGGTAGCGCTTCCGGATGAAGCGCAGGGCGTGCGGTCTGGCGATCTCCTCGCTGAAAAACTTACCCTGCCCCCACGCGCCCCGCTTCGGTGGTCTTCGTGCCTCGCCGCCCCCGCCTTCGAGACAGTCGATCAGCTCGACACGGTGCCCCGCCGCACGAAACAGGGCTGCCAGGGTGTAGAGACCCAGCGGCCGCACCCAGAAATCGTAGGCGGCAAAGTCGGTAATCCAGGGGTTCACGAGCAGAAAGGACCTCATGATTCCATCCGTTCACTTTGCGTGCAGGCCGATCGGCCTGCCGTTCCCGCCCGGCCTGTACCCGGCGGGCGCCCCGGAGTATAGCAGGGGAAGGCGCGTCGGGCAAGGAAGACCGGATTTTCCAGAAAAGGCTTGAAGGAAAAAATGAACCTTGCTAACATGCCGCATCGACCGACAGGGGGTCCCGAACGGCAGAAACCTTCCGCCGTGCGGTCTTATGAAAGCCGTCATCCAGAGAGTCGAGAGCGCCTCGGTGAGCGTCGAGGGGAGCGAGATCTCCCGAATCGGCGCGGGGCTGCTCGTCCTGCTCGGGGTCGAGAAGGGCGACAGCGAGAAGGATGCGGATTTTCTCCTCGACAAGATCATCCACCTGCGCATCTTCGAGGACGGCGAGGGAAAGATGAATCGCTCCCTGGCTGACGTGTCGGGCGAGCTCCTCGTCGTGTCCCAGTTCACCCTGCTGGCGGACTGCCGCAAGGGACGGAGGCCCTCCTTCACGGATGCGGCGGACCCTGCCCAGGCCACGGCGCTTTACGAATACATGCTGTCCAGGGCGAAAGAGAAGGTCGCCCGGGTCGGTGAGGGGCGGTTCCAGACGACGATGAAGGTCGAACTCGTCAACAGCGGCCCCGTGACGATCCTCCTGGACAGCCGGCGATGAGAGACGGAAACCGATGACGATCCGAGCGGAAGATCTCCCCCCCAGTTACATCCGGATAGACAGGGACGGCACCTGGCACTACAAGGGCAACGAGATGTTCCGCAAGGACATCGTGAAGCTCTTCTACGAGAACCTCAAGCGGGACGAGACGGGGCGCTACTACATCGCGCTCGAAAACGACCTGGCGTCCCTCGAGGTGGAGGACACGGCGTACGTCGTACGCGCCGTCTACCGGTCCGGCACGCCCGGGGAGGGCAACGAGCGGATCGCCGTCCTGCTCAATGACGAGACCCAGGAAGAGATCGACTGCGGAACGCTCTGCATCAACAAGGACAACGTGCTGTACTGCTCGGTCAAGCCCGGACGCCACCCGGCCCGGTTCCTGCGGCCGAGCTACTACCAGATCGCCGAAACCTTCGACTACGACGAGTCCCGGGACTCCTACTTTCTCTGCCTGAACGGCACGCGGTACTACATCCGGAATCGCGACGGCGCCTGAGGCGCACCCGGAATCCCGCGCGGATCGACCCACTCTTTTGGAGGCAACCATGCTCGAAACGGAAATCAAAATGGCCCTTACCTTCGATGATTTGCTGCTCGTCCCCGCGGAATCCACGATCCTCCCCAAGGACGTGGACACGAAGACAAACCTCACGGGGAGCATCGTCATGAATATCCCCATCGTCAGCGCCGCCATGGACACCGTCACGGAGTCCCAGACCGCGATCTGCATGGCCCGGGAGGGGGGCATCGGGATCATCCACCGCAACATGAGCATCGAGCGGCAGACCCTCGAGGT
>JALOPC010000032.1 GCA_025454095.1 Syntrophales bacterium
GTCGAAGCGGCGCTTCATCCGCTCGATGGCCCAGAAGAGGTTGCGCGCCGTGGGGCGCGACTTCGCGAAAGCCTCGCAGAGCCTCGCGAAGGACTTGCGAGCCTCCGGGACGGATCCCTCGGGGAGCTGCAGGGCGCCCAGGGCGATCCCCATGGCGGCGGCCACTCCGATGGCCGGGGCGCCGCGTACGGTGAGGTCCTTGATGGCCTCGACCACGTCGCGCCAGTCCGTGAGGGTCAGGTAGTGCACCTTCCCCGGCAGGGCCTTCTGGTCGATGAGCACGACGGCGGCGTCGGCCCAGAGAATGGTTCGGATCATGACCCCGAAAGCATCTTCTTGAGCAGGTCGTTGACGAGCTGCGGGTTGGCCTTGCCCCGGGTGAGCTTCATGGGTGAGGCCCTTCTCCTTGACAATCTCGGCGGGCTTCTTCGAGGACTTGACCATCTCCTCGAAGACCTCCTTGGCGATCTTGCCGCTGATGGTCCCGTTCTCGATGAGGTTGATCATCTCCGCCACGTGGGCGGGCGTCACGGGGCTGTCCTTGATCTCGCGCTTCTGCTCGTTGAGGTACCGCAGCAGATCCCCCATGACCCAGTTGCTGACGATCTTGGGCTTGCCGCAGAGCTTCACCGCCTCCTCGTAGAAGTCGGCCAGGGCCCTCGTCGTGGTCAGCACGCTCGCGTCGTAGACGGGGATGCCGTACTGCGCGATGAAGCGGTCCTGCTTCTCGAGCGGAAGCTCGGGGAGCGCCCTGCGGACCTCCTCGATCCACTCGCTGGAGATCAGGATGGGGACGAGATCCGGGTCGGGGAAGTAACGGTAGTCGTGGGCTTCCTCCTTGCTGCGCATGGAGTGGGTCTGTCCCTGGGCGTCGTCCCAGAGGCGCGTCTCCTGGACGACCGCGCCGCCGCTCTCCAGGATGTACTGCTGGCGCTTGATCTCGTACTCCAGGGCCCGCTGGACGTTGCGGAAGGAGTTCATGTTCTTGAGCTCCGTGCGGGTGCCGAAGGCCTCCTGGCCCCTGGGGCGGATGGAGACGTTGGCGTCGCAGCGGAAGGAGCCTTCCTCCATGTTGCCGTCGCAGATCTCGAGGTAGACGAGGATGTCGCGCAGCCTGCGCAGGTACTCGCCGGCTTCCTCGGGGCTGCGCATGTCGGGCTCGCTCACGATCTCGATGAGGGGCACGCCCGTGCGGTTGAAATCGACGTAGCTCCAGGGGTTGCGCTCGTCGTGGACGAGCTTGCCGGCGTCCTCCTCCATGTGGATGCGGGTGATGCCGATCCGCTTCTTCTCGCCGTTGAGCAGGATGTCGATGTGCCCGTGCTCGGCCAGGGGGTGGGCGTACTGGGAGATCTGGTAGCCCTTGGGCAGATCCGGGTAGAAGTAGTTCTTCCGTGCGAAGTTCTCGTAGGCGTTGATGCTGCAGCCGGTGGCGAGCCCCATCCGGATCGTGAACTCCACGACCTTGCGGTTCAGCACGGGGAGCACGCCCGGCATCCCGAGGCAGATCTGGCAGGTGTGCTCGTTGGGCCCCGCCCCGAATTTGGTGGAGCAGCCGCAGAATATCTTCGAGTCGGTCAGAAGCTGGGCGTGGACCTCCAGCCCGATGACGGTTTCGTAAGCCATTAGAGTTTCGGCCTCCTTCGTTCGATTCCGGAATGTCGCTCGTAGGCGTGGGCGACCTGGAGGAGTTTTCCCTCCTCGAAGTGGCCCGCCTGGAACTGGACCCCGATGGGCAGGCCCGACTGCGTGTACCCGCAGGGCACCGAGATGCCCGGGATGCCCGCCAGGTTCGTCGAGATCGTGAAGATGTCCGACAGGTACATCTGCAGGGGGTCGTCCATCTTCTCGCCGATCTTGAAGGCGGGCGTGGGGGTCGTGGGGGTGAGGATCACGTCGCAGGTCTTGAAGGCCTCCTGGAAATCGCGTTTGATCAGGGTGCGCACCTGGGAGGCTTTCTTGTAGTAGGCGTCGTAGTAGCCCGAGGACAGGGCGTAGGTGCCGATCATGATGCGGCGCTTCACCTCGGCGCCGAAGCCCTGCGAGCGGGTCTTCTTGTACATCTCCATGAGATCTCGCCCGTCGGCGGATCGGTAGCCGTACTTCACGCCGTCGTAGCGGGCGAGGTTGGAACTCGCCTCGGCCGGCGCGATGATGTAGTAGACCGCGAGACAGTACTGCGTGTGGGGAAGCGAGATGGGGACGCTTTTCGCGCCGAGGCCCTCGATCACCTGGATCGTCCTTTTCACGGCGGCGTCGACCTCGGGGTCGATGCCCTCGATGAAATACTCCTTCGGGATCCCCACGGTGAAGCCCTTGATGTCCTTGCCGATGAAGCTGCGGTAGTCGGGGACGTCCATGGGCACCGACGTGGACTCCATGGGGTCGTAGCCAGCGATGGCGTTCATCATGATGGCCGCGTCCTCCACGTCCTTCGTGAACGGGCCGATCTGGTCGAGCGACGAGGCGAAGGCGACGAGGCCGTACCGGGAGACGCGCCCGTAGGTGGGCTTGAGGCCCACGACCCCGCAGAGCGCCGCCGGCTGGCGGATGGAGCCGCCCGTGTCGGAGCCCGTGGCTGCGATGCACTCGTCGGCGGCCAGGGCCGCGGCGGAGCCGCCGCTGGAGCCGCCGGGGATGCGCTCCAGGTCCCAGGGGTTGCAGGTGGGTCCGAACCAGGAATTCTCCGTGGAGGACCCCATGGCGAACTCGTCCATGTTGGTCTTGCCGACAAAGACGGCGCCTTCGCCGCGCAGTTTCCTCACCACCGTGCCGTCGTAGGGCGGCACGAAGTTGTGCAGGATGTGCGAGCCGCAGGTCGTGCGGACGCCCTTCGTGCAGTGGATGTCCTTGAGGGCGACGGGAATGCCCGTGAGCGGTTTGAGGGTTCCCTTCCGGATCTCCTCGTCGGCCCGCTTCGCTTCCTCGAAGGCCTGCTCCTTCATGACCGTCGTGAACGAGCGGACCCGCTCCTCGACGGCATCGATGCGCTTGAAGACGTCCGTGACGATCTCCGTCGACGTCACTTCCTTCTTCCTGATCAAATCCTGTAAACCGTGTATGGTCAGTTCGTTTAATGTCATTACAGACTCTCTTTCTGTTTCTTCCCGATACCCGATACCCGATACCCTATCCCCGATACCCTTTACTCAATGACCTTCGGCACCCGGTAGCAGTTGCCGCTCTCCGAGGGGGCATTGGCCAGCGACAGCTCATGGGGCAGCGACTCCCGGACCACGTCCTCCCGGAAGGCGTTCTGGATGGCGATGGCGTGCGTCTCGGGCTCGACGCCCGTCGTGTCGACCTCGCCCAGCTTCTCCATGTAGAGAAGGATGTTGTTGAGCTGAGTGGTGAACTTCCCCTTCTCCTCTTCGCTGAACTCGAGCCGCGCCAGGTGCGCCACGTATTCGACCTGTTCCTTCGTGATCTTCAATGTGTCAGCCTCCAAAAAACATTACCGCCTAATCGATAGACGGCATTCGTCTTGCTCGTTGTCTTTTCTTCCCGATACCCGAGACCCTAGACCCGATACCCGCCGCGCAGCAGCATCACTGGAAGCATTTCCAGTATGGCTTGATCTGGCCTATCACCGAGTCGATCGTCCGGTTGATCGACGCATCGGCCTCGCCTTCATGGCGCCGGAGGTCCGCCTCGGTAACCCGGGTGGCCCCGCTCATCTCCTCGAGGACGACCTTGCTGCCCTCCGCAAGACCCCCCAGGTGATAGCCGCCCTCGAGAACGGCGGCAAACCGGCCGCCGCAGCACGTATCGGCAATGTCCATGAGCACCCGGGCAAGCATCCCGAAACCCGACGGCGTGACCTTCATCCCCCCCAGGGGATCGCGGAAGTAGATGTCGAACCCCGCCGAGAGCAGAACGATTTCGGGCATATACTCGTACGCCAGGGGCTGGAGAACCCGCCGGAAGACCCGCAGGTACTCGGCATCGCCGGGCCCGGTCTTGAGGGGCACATTAACCGTGTATCCCTGCCCGTCGCCCCGGCCGGTTTCCTGGAGACTGCCCGTCCCGGGGTAGTAGGGGTACTGGTGGGTCGAAAAATAAAGGACCCGGGGGTCTTCGTAGAAGGAGTGCTGCGTGCCGTTGCCGTGGTGGAGATCCCAGTCGACGATGAGGACCCGCTTCATCCCGAGGACCTTGATCGCGTGCATCGCCCCGATGGCGACATTGTTGAAGATGCAGAAACCGGCCGCGCGGCTTGCCTCGGCATGGTGACCCGGCGGCCGCACAAAGGCGAAGGCATTCCGCAGATCGCCTTTCGCGATGCCGCCGACGCAGTTGAGGAACCCGCCCACGGCCAGCTTGGCCACCTCGTAGGACTCGCCGGAGGCCTCCGTGTCGGGGTCGAGGTAGGTGTGATCCTTCCCCGCCGACTGGGCGATCATCTTCACGTACGAGTGCTTGTGGATCATCTCGATCTCTTCGTCCAGGGCGACGCGCGGCTTCACCTCCGTGAATTTCCCTGCCATCTCGGGGCCTTCGAGCATCTTGTAGATCGATTCCAGACGCTTCGGGCTTTCGGGGTGGTAATGGCCGGTTTCATGACGGAGGTACCGGTAATCTTTTACGATTCCAGTGGCCGATGCCATAGGCGCCCCCTCGGGGTTGAGATCGGAAGGAAACCTCTACCACACAATACCTTAAAAATCAAAAGGATTCCCTTGCGCGGACGGCCAAAAGCCTTGACAATGGGGGAGACAAAAGCTATTTAATCCGAATTCCGCAACTTGCGAGGTATCTGCCGTGTTCGGCATCGGCATGCAGGAACTGATCATTATCCTGATCGTGGCGCTCATCTTCATCGGGCCCAAGAAGCTCCCCGATCTGGCCAAGTCGCTGGGCAAAGGGGTGGCCCAGTTCAAGGGCGCCATGGACGACGTGAAGGGAACCTTCGACGACGGCATCAAGAAGGAAATGAATCAGGTCAAGGACTCCCTCCTCGAGGACAAGAAGGAGGAGAAGGCGCCGTCGACGCCCGCGGACCCCTACGCGACGGCGGAAGAAAAGAAAGAAAAACCGGGGAACCAGGCCTGAGAGGTGTGTTCGCCGACGGCACCGTGACTCTGGAATCCGACCGGGCTCCGGAGTCGATTTGTGTTGGGACCATTTTCCCGACCAGACAGACCCAATGACGAAAAAGACCAGATAGACCGGCATGACCGAACCCAACGAAGACAAGATGCCCCTGACCTCCCACCTGGAGGAACTGCGCAAGAGGCTTGTCCGGAGCCTGGCCGCCGTGGGCATCGCCTTCATGGCCTGCTTCTTCTTCAAGGAGGATCTCTTCCGGATCGTCGCCCAGCCGCTCGTGAGCGTCATGCCGGCCGGCAGCCACCTGATCTACACGGGGCTGCCCGAGGCCTTCTTCACCTACATCAAGGTGTCCTTCTACGCGGGCCTCTTCGTCGCGAGCCCCTTCGTCCTGTACCAGGTCTGGAAATTCATCTCGCCGGGGCTCTACCCGGGCGAGCGGAAGTTCGTGGTCCCCTTCGTGACGGTCTCGACGCTGCTGTTCGCAGGCGGGGTCTCCTTCGGCTACTTCCTGGTGCTCCCGTCGGCGTACAAGTTCTTCCTGGAATTCACCACCGATTTCCTCAAACCCATGCTCTCCATGCGGGAGTACCTCACGCTGACGCTCAAGCTGCTGCTCGCTTTCGGGGTCATCTTCGAGATCCCCGTGTTCCTCTTCTTCATGACGAAGATCGGCCTGGTAACGCCGCGCAAGCTGGCGCGGATGCGCCGCTACGCGATCGTGGTGTGCTTCATCGTGGCGGCGCTGATCACCCCCACGCCGGACGCCTTCACGCAGTGCATGATGGCGATCCCCATGATCGTCCTCTACGAGGTCGGCATCGTCGTCTCCAAGCTCGCCGTCCGGCGAAAAGACGCCGATGACCGTGAAACATCCTGATGACGCCGGGTAACCGATCCTCCATCAAGAGAGCCGTCGTCCGGAAGGCCCGCAGAAGCCGGGTTTTCCGATGGATCTTCTCGTTCATGATCGTCGTGGGAATCTTCGCGGGCATCGGCGCCGCGGGGTTTCTCGCCTGGCTGATCCACGAGTCCCCGAGCGTCGACACCCTGAAGGACTACCGGCCGAGCACCACGACGCGGATCTACTCGGACAAGAACGAACTCATCGACTCCTTCTATGCCGAGGACCGCCGGGTCGTCCCCATCGCCGAGATCCCCGACGTGGTCATCAAGGCCTTTGTGGCCGGCGAGGACGCGCGCTTTTTCCAGCACGAGGGGCTCGACCTGATCGGCATCTTCCGCGCCTTCGTCAAGAACATGATCGCCGGCGAAATCGTCCAGGGCGGCAGCACCATCACCCAGCAGGTGGCCCGGTCGCTCTACCTTTCGCCCGAACGGACCTTCACGCGCAAGATCCGGGAGGCGATCCTCGCGTACAAGATCGACCGCTACCTGAAGAAGCAGGAGATCCTGGAGCTCTACCTCAACCACATCTACCTCGGCCACGGGGCGTACGGGATCGAGGCGGCCTCGCAGAGCTACTTCGGAAAGTCCGCACGCAACCTCACGCTGCCGGAGGCGGCCATGCTGGCCGGCCTGCCGAAGGCGCCCAGCCGCTTCTCGCCCTACGTGAACATGGAGAGGGCCCGACAGCGGCAGGCCTACGTCCTGACCCGGATGCAGGAGGACGGCTACATCACCCCCGCCGCGAAGGACAAGGCGATCAAGGAGCCCGTCAAGCTCATCTCGTCGAAGCCCCGCGAGAAGATCGCCCCCTACTTCACGGAGAACGTGCGCCGCTACATCCTCGAGAAGTACGGATCCGACGCCCTCTACCGCGAGGGGCTGGAGGTCTACACGACGATCAACGCGGAGATGCAGAGGGCGGCCAACGAGGCCGTCGAGCGGGGCATCCGGGAGATGGAGACGCGGGAGAAGTTCACGCCGGGCGAGCTGCAGGGGGCCCTGCTGTGCATGGATGCGCGGACGGGCGAAGTCAAGGCCATGGTCGGGGGCCGGGACTACAAGAAGAGCGAGTTCAACCGGGCCACCCAGGCCCGGCGGCGCCCCGGGTCGTCGTTCAAGCCCTTCGTCTACACGGCCGCCTTCGACAAGGGGATGACGCCGGCGACGGTCATCCTCGACTCGCCCATCATCTTCAACGACGCCACCCGCGGGGAGTGGAAGCCCCAGAACTTCGAGCACAAGTTCTTCGGGCCCACGACGCTGCGGACGGCCCTGACCTTCTCGCGCAACGTGGTGACCGTGAAGCTGCTCCAGGAGCTGGGCCTGGCCTACGTCATCGACTACGCGCACAACATGGGGATCAACTCGCCGCTCACCCGCGACCTCACGCTCGCCCTCGGGACCTCGACGGTGACGCTCCAGGAGATGGTCCGGGGCTACGGCGTTCTCGCCAACGGCGGCAGGCGTGCGGAGCCCTACTTCATCCGCAAGATCGTCGACCGCAACGGCCACGTCCTCGAGGAGCAGGCCCCCCAGGTGGAGCAGGCGATCGACCCCCGCGTGGCGTTCCTGACGACGTCGGTGCTGCAGAACGTCGTCCAGGAGGGAACGGGAGAGCGGGTCAAGGCGATCGGCCGGCCCGTGGCCGGCAAGACGGGGACGACGGACGACTACTTCGACGCCTGGTTCATCGGCTACACGCCGTCGCTCGTGGCCGGCGTGTGGGTGGGCTTCGACGCGGAAAAGACGATGGGCCGCTCCGGCGTGGGCGGCCGGGCCGCGGCGCCCGTCTGGCTCTACTTCATGGAGCAGGCCCTCAAGGGGCTGCCCGTGGAGGTCTTCGCGGCGCCCGAAGGCGTCGTCTTCGCCCGCATCGACCCCAGGACGGGCCTGCTGGCCAACCCGGGAACGAAGGACCCCGTCTTCGAAGGCTTCCTCGAGGGGACGGCGCCCAAGGAGTACGCACCCCCTTCGAGCGACGAGCCCGCAAGCGAGCCGGTCAGGCCCTAGCGGCCTCGCGGCCGCGGGTGTCGGGTTTCGGGTTCAAGAGAAAAATCTCTTGACAAGAGCCCGGTTTTATTGCATAAGGGGCCTCGTTTTCACCCACTGGAGAGGATTTCATGATCCGTCAGATTATTTCGAGCTTCCTGGTCGTCGTTGTCGTCGTCATCGTACAGGCGGGGACCGCAGCTCGCACTCTCTGATGGAAACATAGAGCAAAACGAGCCGCGGCCCCCGAAAGACCGCGGCTTTTTCGTACCGAAAAGCCGCAACGGAAAAGCGTTCGCGGCTTTTTTGTTGTCATCATCCTTATTCTTCGTGATCGGAGGAGGTAGTCCCGTGAAAATGAAAGGAACCCAGATCTTGCTCGAGTGCCTGAAGGCGGAAGGCGTGGACGTCATGTTCGGATACCCCGGCGGGTCCGTCATCGACATCTACGACGAGCTGCACCGCAACCCCGCCGTCAAGCACATCCTGGTCCGCCACGAGCAGGCGGCCGTGCACGCCGCCGACGGCTACGCCCGCGCGACGGGGAAGGTCGGCGTGGCCCTGGCCACCTCCGGCCCGGGGGCCACGAACACCGTGACCGGCATCGCCACGGCGAACATGGACTCCATCCCCATCGTCGTTTTCACGGGGCAGGTCCCGACACATCTCATCGGCAACGACGCCTTCCAGGAGTGCGACATCACGGGCATCACCCGGCCCTGCACCAAGCACAACTACCTCGTCCGCAACCCCGACGAGCTGGCCGGCACCATCCGCGAGGCCTTCCACATCGCCCGCACGGGCCGTCCCGGGCCGGTGCTCGTCGACCTGCCGAAGAACGTCATCGCCGCCGAGGTGGACTACGACCCGGCCAAGATCCGGATCGACTCGACCCGGCTGTCGCTTCCGCCCAAGCCCTCCTCCAAGAAGTACGTCCAGCTCCTGGAGATGCTGAGGGCCGCAAAGCGGCCCATGCTGATGACAGGCGGCGGCATCCTGCTGGGCAAGGCGTCGGAGGAACTGCGGTCCTTCGCCCGGAGGGCCAAGCTCCCGGTCACGTCGACCCTCATGGGCCTCGGCGCCTTCCCGGGCTCGGACCCGCTCTTCCTCGGCATGCCGGGGATGCACGGCACCTACTTCGCCAACATGGCCATCAGCCACTGCGACCTGCTCATCTGCATCGGCGCCCGCTTCGACGACCGCGTGACGGGCAAGCTCGAAACCTTCGCCTCCAACGCCCAGATCATCCACGTCGACGTGGACCCCTCGTCGATCAACAAGAACATCGTCGTGGACCTGCCGATCGTGAGCGACGCGAAGAGCGCCCTGGAGAACATCAACCGCCTGCTCAAGGACAACAGCTACACGGCCACCGACGCGGAGCGCAAGGACTGGCTCGAGCAGATCGAGTCGTGGAAAAAGAAGGCGCCCCTGTCCTACTGCCAGGATAGCGAACACATCAAGCCCCAGTGCGTCATCGAGACGCTCCACGAAATCACGAAGGGCAAGGCCATCATCACCACCGAGGTGGGCCAGAACCAGATGTGGGCGGCCCAGTTCTACCGCTACGACGACCCCAACACGTTCATCTCCTCGGGCGGTCTCGGGACGATGGGCTACGGATTCCCGGCGGCCATGGGCGTGAAGCTCGCTTTCCCCGACCGGATCGTCGTGGACATCGCCGGCGACGGCAGCATCCAGATGAACATCCAGGAGATGGCCACGTGCATGCAGTACAAGATCCCCGTGAAGATCGTCCTGCTCAACAACGGCTATCTCGGCATGGTCCGCCAGTGGCAGGAGCTCTTCTACGAGAAGCGCTACTCCAACACGGACATGACCTTCCAGCCCGACTTCGTGAAGGTGGCCGAGGCCTACGGCTGGCAGGCCCTGCGGGCGCGGTTCTCGAGCAGGGGCTCTTCACCGACCGGCCCTGCCTCATGGACTTCCAGGTGTCCCGCGAGGAGTGCGTCTACCCCATGGTGAGGCCGGGGGCCTCCATCAGCGAGATGACGCTGGGGACGCGGGAGATGACGAACTGAAAAACGGGTATCGGGGTTAGGGTCTTGGGGTTCGGGTAAAGACCCAGGCGAAGAAAAGGCAAGAGACCGGGACCGACGAAAGGCGGCCCGGAATTCATATCAAAGGAAGGCGCGGAATCATGGACAAGAAAGAAAACGTCATATCCCTGCTCGTCAACAACAAGCCCGACGTTCTGGCCCGGGTGGCAGGGACCCTCGGCGGCAAGGGGTACAACATCGAGACGCTCTGCGTGGACGTCACGATCAACCCCGACGTCTCCAAGATCATCCTCACCACGATCGGCACCAAGGCGACGGTGCAGAAGATCGAAGCGCAGCTCGCGCGGCTCATCGACGTCATCAAGGTGGAGAACCTCACCGACGTGGAGACGGTGAAGCGGGAGCTCGTGCTGATCCGCATGAGCCTCACGGCGGACAACAAGAACGAATTGATCCGGAGAATCAACCAGCTCAACTGCAAGATCCTGACCTTCAACTCGGACCACTGCGTCCTGGAGTTCAGGGGAAGCAAGGCGGAAGTCGACAAGGTCCTGGAGACCCTGAAGCCCCTGGGCATCGACGACATCGCCCGGACGGGCATCGCCGCGCTGGAACGCAAGAACTGAGAATCCGTGGCTCGTGTCTCGCGGCTTGTGTTTCGTGTCCGAAAATAGGCAGGGGGATATTTGCCTTTTTTTCAGGGACGGATCGAACCCGATTCCGACGGCCGGGCGCCACGCCCGGTTCGCGACGCGCAACACCCGCCACGAAACACGAGGCACCCATCATCAACCACTAAGCAAGGAGGAACCATGTCAAAGCTCAACATCGGCGGGGTGGTCGAAGACGTCATCACCTCGGAGGAGTTTACGCTGGAGAAGGCCCGCGAAGTGCTCAAGAACGAAGTCGTGGCCATCGTCGGCTACGGCGTGCAGGGGCGCGGCCAGGCCCTGAACCTGCGCGACAACGGGATCAACGTCATCGTCGGCGAGGAGTACAACACGAAGAAGGCCGAGGAGGAAGGCTGGGTGCCCGGCAAGACCCTCTTCCCGCTCTTCGAGGCCGCCAAGAAGGGAACGATCATCCAGTACCTCATGTCGGATGCCCAGCAGAAGTCCCTGTGGCCCCAGCTGAAGCCGACCCTCACCAAGGGCAAGGCCCTGTACTTCTCCCACGGGTTCTCCATCGTCTACAAGGAGCAGACCGGCGTGATCCCGCCTGCGGACATCGACGTCATCCTGGTGGCCCCCAAGGGCGCCGGGCGCACCGTGCGCGACAACTACCTGGCCGGCAGCGGCATCAACTCGAGCTACGCCGTCTTCCAGGACGCGACGGGGCGGGCCCTCGAAAGGACGCTGGCCGTCGGCGTGGCCATCGGGTCCGGCTACCTCTTCCCGACGAGCTTCGAACACGAGGTCTGGAGCGACCTGACGGGCGAGCGGGGCGTTCTCATGGGCTGCCTGGCCGGCGTTCTCGAAGCCCAGTACAACGAACTGCGCAAGCGGGGCCACAGCCCCAGCGAGGCCTTCAACGAAACCGTCGAGGAGCTCACCCAGAGCCTCATGCCGCTGGTCGCCCAGAACGGGATGGACTGGATGTACGCCAACTGCAGCGCCACGGCCCAGCGCGGGGCCCTGGACTGGAAAAACCGATTCCGGGATGCCGTCGCGCCCGTGTTCACCGAGCTCTACGACCGCGTCAAATCCGGCAAGGAAACGGAGATCGTGCTCACGACGGGCGCGGCCTCCGACTACCGGGACAAGCTGGCCAAGGAGCTCGATGTCATGCGCAACTCCGAGATGTGGCAGGCCGGCGCCGTGGTGCGCTCGCTGAGGCCGGAGGTCCGAATTCTTTGTCCGCTCTTCCTACCTTCCTCACTTCCGATCTTCCTGATCTTCAGGGGGAGGGAACCGACGGTTGACCCTCCCTTTGCCTTGTGGCATAAAGAGACCATTCTGCACCCAAAGGGAGGGAAACATGCGAAGCGACCTGATGAAAAAAGGCGTGGAGAGGGCGCCCCACCGCTCCCTCTTCAAGGCCATGGGCTACACCGACGAGGAAATCGCGCGCCCCCTGATCGGCGTCGTCAACTCCTACAACGAGATCATCCCCGGGCACATCCACCTGCG
>JALOPC010000270.1 GCA_025454095.1 Syntrophales bacterium
TCGCGGCGCGCGCAGGCGAAAAGGATTCTTCCGCCCGAGATGCCCACCACCGCGTCGTCGATCGTGACGGCGGGGCCTGCCAGGGTGAGCAGCGTCCCCCCGGAGACGAGAAGGTCGATCGGTTGAGGTGCCGGCATCCCCTTTCCCCTCACATCCCGAGGCTTGCCCGGATGCGCCGGGCGATGGCGTTGACGCGGTCCATGGCCTCCCCCTCGTCGAAGGTGAGGATCCGCCGGTTCTCCATGACAAGGCGCCCGTTGATCATGACGTTGTCCACGTCGGAGCCTGTCGCACAGTAGACGAGGTGGGAATACTCGCTGTAGACGGGTGTCAGGTGAGGCCGGTTGAAATCGAGCGTGATCACGTCGGCCTTCATGCCCGGAGCGAGCCTGCCCGCATCGGCCCCCATACCGAGGGCCCGGGCCCCGTCCACCGTCGCCATCCGCAGCACGGTCTTCGCGCTCATCGCCGTGGGGTCGAGCCGCGAGACCTTGTGGAGCTTGGCCGCCGTGTCCATCTCCTGGAGCATGTCGAGGTTGTTGTTGCTGGCGCAGCCGTCCGTGCCCAGGGCCACCGTGACCCCGGCAGCCTGAAGGGCCGGCACGGGGGCGATGCCCGAGGCGAGCTTCATGTTGCTCTCCGGGTTGTGGACGGCCTTCGCCCCGGCGCGGGCCATCATCTCGATGTCCGCCTCGTCGAGCCAGACGCAGTGGAAAGCCAGCAGGTTCTCGTCGAGCAGGCCCGTGTCCCGCAGGAACCGCACGGGGCTGCAGCCCAGCTTCTCCGTCAGGCCCTCGCGCTCCGATCTCGTCTCCAGCAGGTGCAGCGACAGGGGCACCCCGTGTCGGTCGGCCAGCGCCTTGGACTTCTTCAGCAGATCCGGCGAGCAGGTGTACAGGGCGTGGGGCTCCACGGTGATCCGCACGAGGTCATGGCCCGCCCACTGGGTAATGAGGGACTCCGTGCAGGCAAGCCCCTCGTCGGGTGTCTTGAAGTTGGGGGAGGGGAAGTCGAAGAGCACCTCGCCCAGCAGGCATCGCATGCCGGCGAGACTGGCCGCCCTGGCCGTCTCGTCCTCGAAGATGTACATATCGCAGAAGCACGTCGTGCCCGAGCGGATCATCTCGGCGCAGGCCAGCAGGCTGCCCCAGTAGGCAAGCTCGGGGTCCACGTTCTTCGCCTCGGCGGGGAAGATGTACTGGTTGAGCCACTCCATCAGCTCGAGGTCGTCGGCGATGCCCCGGAAGCAGGTCATGGCGGCGTGGGTGTGGGCGTTGACGAGGCCCGGCATGACGACGTGGCCCGCCGCATCGACGACCTTGCGGCCCCTGTAGCGGTTCGCGATCTCGGCGCGGGGACCGACCGCCACGATCCGGTCGCCCCGGATCGCCACCGAGCCCGAGTGGAGGATCGTGTCGGCGTCGTCGAGGGTCAGGACGGTGCCGCCTTCGATGAGGATGTCGACTTCCTGCATGTGCTGCTCCCCGCCGCCTCGCTTCTTGACAGCGCGACACGAAAATACTATAAATGCCGAAACTTATCGCACGGCCTGGGTGGCGGAACTGGTAGACGCAAGGGACTTAAAATCCCTCGGTACCTCGTACTGTGCGGGTTCGATTCCCGCCCCAGGCACCAAGTCATTCCACGGTCCGAAGGCCAGCTCGATCCACTTTGTCCTTGGATCAGACGCTGCCTCCTGACCGCCGGCCGCATCCATAAAAGACTTTTTTCCCTTTCCCGTCAAGTCAAACTGTACCCCAGTCAAGTGTGCCACTATCGACATGGAAGCTTGCGCAAAGGCGATTTCGGACGAGAGCAGAGCTCAGGAAGCAATCGCATGGCAAGTGAAGTGCGGTCTATAGCCCGTCTTTGGACCTCTTATTGTGTGAGTGGTGAATAATCAGGCCTGACACATGCTTCAGGACAGTCTAGCGTCCGAGGTCTTTCGCCGTTCTGTCGTAGCTCGTGACGGGCGTCTTTGAGGCGGGTGTTGACCCCGGCGCGGTGTTGACTTTGTTGACGAAGGTTGCGTTCTTCTTCGCATCCTGGGTCGGCGGGCCGGGACTTTTGACGTTGGGGCGGGGAGGCTGCGCGGGTACCGGGGGTTTTGCAGACGGGGCGACCGGCCTGACCGCCTGCGGGGTTGCCGCCGGGGGTTTGGGGGGCAGCTTCGAACCGATCCGGTCCACCGGCTGCGGCTGAATGGGCTTCGCGGGCTGGTTCGGCTTTTTCTGGGAGTCCATCCATGCCTTCATGTCCGGGTTGGCGGGTTGCCTGGGGTCGGCGGCGAGCGCCGGAGAGGCGAGAGCCATGGCGAAAACCAGGGCGACGAAGACTGCGATCGGACTCTTCTTTTTTCTCATGACGGATCTCCTTTGCCGGCGCGGTTTCCCGTTACTGAACATCATCGTCGGGGAGCGGCCGGACTTGAGCGGCCGCTGCCGTGATGGCCTTCTACATCACTTGCACGCTCCCACCCACTTGCCGTTCATGTGCTGGGTCATCTCCATGGTGCCCTTGCTGCCGTCGGGCATGCGGACCTTGACGATGCCCTCGAGAATGTCGCCCTTGTAGGTCATCGTCCCGGTGCTGGTAACCGTGCCTTCCTCCGCCTTGCACTCGATGACCCAGGAGACCGTGTCCCCCTTGACCTCGCGCTTGACCTCCCTGCAGTTGGTCTGACCCGGCTGCTCCTGTGTTTTGGGAACCATGTCCTTATGGGTGAGGCACTGCCTGTAGGTCTGCGGGGGCATCTGCACGGGCATGCCCGGCATGTCCATCTTGATCGAAATCTCCCAAAGGCCTTCCTTCATACTGGGGCCGCTCTGCCCGCCTCCGCAGGCGGCGAGAGACGCGATCAGCAGGGAAACGACAACGAGCGCGATCCTGGTTCTGTGCGGCATGATGCATCCTCTATTTTTCATTGCGAGCCCCGGTTCCCTGACTGTCAGGGTGCCGTGTCGCGGCGCGGTGAGCACCCTTGGGCCGAGGGAGTTATCGTCAAAGACGATTCTGCTCTCAATACAAGCGAATCGAAATTGCGTCAGCCGATGCCGGGACAGATAACGGGAAGCAAGGATTCGGCCAACCGGGAAAACGGGGCCTGAAAGAATGCGCTAGCCCGGATTTTGCATGGGAGGACGGCGAATTTTTCGGACACGAAACAGATCAAGTTTTGCGCGATC
>JALOPC010000271.1 GCA_025454095.1 Syntrophales bacterium
AAGTGCGCAGGTCACTGGTGGGCCTCCTGGACTTCAAATCCAGTGTGGGGGGCTGATACCCTCCCAGGTGGGTTCGATTCCCATGCACTTCCGCCAGAAAACACAAAGGGTCAGCCGATTCAGGCTGACCCTTTTTCGTGTTTCTTTTTCGACGTTTCCGCGGGTCTTTTCAGCGGTCTCCGGTTTCTCCATCACGGAATAACCCATGGTGTCCATCAGACTGGCCGTCCCGCGGTTTACGGGATTTCCCTGCGGTGACGCGGCGCTCCCCGTGTCCGGGATCCCCGCCAGGAGCGCCCATGTATTTGCACTTGACAAATATTGCCTAATCAACTATATGCCTGCTGATGCGGCATCCCAACTCAGCCCCGGAAAGGCACGCCATGAAATCCGACGATCGCCTCATTTACCTTCTTTCGATGGCCCAGCAGGCCATGAAGGATTACACCAACACGGCTCTTGCGACATCGACAATTCCGCCGTGACGCGCCTCGTCGATCGCCTGGAAAAGACCGGGATCGTCGAGCGGCATCCCTCTCCCGGGGATCGAAGGGCCTTCCGGATCCACGTGACACCCAAAGGGCTCGAGTCCCTGGAGAAGGCGAAAAAGGTCATCATGGGCGTCAACGAGGAACTGAGAAAGGGATTCACGGCCGAGGAAGTCGAGTCGTACAAGAAGGTGTTGAAAAGCATTCTGGAGCGATTCAAGGCCCGGTGATGCCGGGCCGGGGCAGGGACGGGACGTTTTGACGGCACGCAACGGCATGAACCCATCGGCGCTGTGCGATGTGATCGATTCCGGGTACGAAGAGAGGGTCTTCGAGCGTTTTCGACGGCAGGCGTTCCTGCGCGTTATCGGGGCCGAACTGGTGCGGGTGCTGCCCGGGTACTGCACGCTGCATCTGCAGTACCGCGAAGACCTTGCACACGAGCCGGGACGATTTCATCCGGGAGTGATCGGCACCCTGGCCGCCGGCGCCGGCGAGTGCGCCGCCCTGTCGTTCCTGCCCCCCGATTCGACCCTTGCGATGATCGACCACACCCTGAATCTGCTTGCTCCCGCCGAGGGCGATGTCCTCGTTGCCCAGGCAAAGGTGGTGAAGTCCGCGCAGACGATGACGGTCTGCATGGTGGAGATTTACGTGCGAGGAAATCCGTCCCGGAATCTCTGCGCCATGGCGCTCATGACATGGGTTCCAGGATGACATGGGCCCGGCTCCCGCTTTTTTTTACGGGACGCTCGAAACGGAAAGGAGAACCCCTTGGGCTTGAAAACACGGTCCGGATTCGACACGCGGGAAGAAGTCCGCGAAGGACTCAAAAATGTGGGCTACATCGCCACCGATCGCATCGCGAGCACGGTGTACCTGGCCTCTCACCTCGGCAAGCCGATCCTCGTCGAGGGGCCGGCGGGCGTGGGCAAGACGGAGCTGGCCAAGGCGACGGCCGCCTTCATGCGCGTGCCGCTCATCCGGCTTCAGTGCTACGAGGGGCTCGACGAGTCCAAGGCCCTGTACGAGTGGAAGTACGGCAAGCAGCTCCTCTACACGCAGTTGCTGAAAGACCAGCTCGACCGGATCGTGCAGGGAACGGCGGGCCTGTCCGAATCCATCGAGCGGCTCCACCAGTATGACGACATCTTCTTCTCCCCCCGGTTCCTCGAGCCGAGGCCCCTGCTGAAGGCGCTGCAGCAGCAGGAGGGCGTCGTTCTCCTGGTGGACGAGATCGACAAGTCCGACGACGAGTTCGAGGCCTTCCTCCTGGAGATCCTCTCGGACTTCCAGGTGTCCATCCCCGAGATCGGGACAATCGAGGCCGTGTCCGTCCCGTTCGTGTTCCTGACCAGCAACAGCACGCGGGAACTCAGCGAGGCGCTTCAGCGGCGCTGCCTGCACCTCTACATTTCGTTTCCCGACGAGAAGCTGGAACGGGAGATCGTCAGGACCCGGGTGCCCGACATCACGGAGAGGCTGAACCGGCAGCTGGTCGCCTTCATCCACAAGGTCCGGCAGCTCGACATCAAAAAGCTCCCCTCGGTCAGCGAGACCATCGACTGGGCACGGACGCTGGTGCTCCTGCACGCCGAGACGCTGGACCGAGAGACGGTCCGGGAGACGCTCAACACGTTCCTGAAGACGCAGGAGGACATCCTGGTTGCCGAGGGCAGGCTGGATGCCCTGACGGAGGAAACCCTGAAGGAGGCGCGCTGATTGGATCGGGTCCTTGAGCAGTTCGTGACGGTCCTGCGGCGCTCCGGCGTGAGGGTGTCCGTGTCGGAGACGATGGATGCCGTCCGGGCCGCGGCGTTGTCGGGCTACGAAGACCGACAACTCCTGCAGGATGTCCTCGGCGCCTCCCTGGCCAAGACACGGCCTGAAAAACGGATTTTCGAGGAGTGCTTCGACGTGTTCTTCAACGTCGAGTCCTTCGGCAGCGGCAACAACTGTGCCCGGCCTCCGGGCACGGCGCCCGCCGAGCCTTCCGGCGCCCCCCTCACGCAGATGCTCCTTTCCGGCAGCGGCAGCGGACTGGCTCTTGCGTTCCAGGAGGCCGCCCAGGCATCGGGCATCAAGGACATCCGGTACCCGTTCCAGCGGGGCCTGTACATGCAGAAACTCCTGCAGGCGATGGGTCTCGACGGCCTGAACGGGGACATCCAGGACCAGGCCGCCCGGGGAGGCCCCGAGGCCGCCGCTCTCGCGAAAACGCTGGAGGCCATGCGGGACGAGCTGATGGACCAGGCCAGGGATCTCGTGGAGCGCCAGCTCGATCTCTATGCCTCGAGGCGCTACGACGAGATGCTCGAGAGGCAGCTCAGCCACACCAATCTCTCGGCCCTCGAGGAGCGCGATCTCATCCGGATGCAGGCCATTGTCCAGAGGCTGGTCAAGCGGCTGAAAGACCGCTATTCCCGAAGACCGAAAGTGGCCCGGCGGGGCCAGCTGGACCTCAAGCGGACGATGAGACGGAACATCGTCTACGGGGGAATCCCGTTCGACCCGCGATGGAAAGACAGGCGGATCGAACGGCCCGAGCTCGTCGTCCTGTGCGACGTGAGCCGTTCCGTTTCGAACGTCGTTCGGTTCCTGCTGCTGATCCTCTACAGCCTCAACGAGGTCATCTCCCGGATCCGCTCCTTTGCGTTTTGCACGAACCTCGTGGAGGTGAGCGCCTGTTTCGGGAAGTACGCCGTACACGAGGCGATCTCCAGGATCCTGTCCGGGGAGGGCTTGCCTCTTGTCCTGAGAAAAACCGATTACGGCCGCTCCCTCGCGGAGTTCAGGGAGCAGCATGCCGACTGCCTGTCGAGACGGGCGACCGTGGTCATCCTGGGAGATGCCCGCTCGAACTTCGGAAACCCCCGCACCGACATCCTTCGATTCGTCTCCGAGCGGTGCAGGCGCCTGATCTGGCTCAACCCCGAGTCGCCCCTGCGCTGGGAATCG
>JALOPC010000272.1 GCA_025454095.1 Syntrophales bacterium
GATTTTCCAGGTGTCCACGTCCTCTCCGAATACGCTCTTTCCCTTCGCCGGTTCCGGCTTTACGCGGATGTCCTGCAGCGCCCCGTCCCGGTTCACCTTCACGACGAGTTCCCGGCCTTCGCTTTTCGCGATCGTTTCGGCCAGTTCGCTCCAGCGGATCACCGCACCGCCGTCTATGGCGACAACGCTGTCCCCGCTCCGAATGCCGGCGGCTTCCGCGGGAGAGCCCTGCTGGACGCTGCCGATTTCCGACGTGAGGCTCGGCACGCCCACCATGTAGATCGCCGCGAAGGCGAGGATGGCGAACAGGAAATTGAACATCGGGCCGGCGATGACGATGGCGATCTTCTTCAGGACGTGCTGCTTTCCGTCTCGCCGACCTTCTTGCCGATGAGCCGCGGGCCGAACCCCAGCGAAAACTTCAGAACGCCCACCCCGAGAGACTTGGCCAGCAGGAAGTGCCCCAGTTCGTGGACGAAGATCAGGACCCCCAGCAGTATGATGACCGATACGACGTTGACACCCATGGAAATGTCACCCTGTTCCTTTGTTCATGATTTGCTCCGCCTGCCCCCGGGCCCATGCATCGGCCGACAGGACGTCCTGCAGCGAGGATATGTCGACGGGCGCATGCCGGGCCATCACGTCCTCGATGACCTGCGCGATGACCGCAAACGGGATGCGCCCTTCCAGAAACGCGTTGACCGCCGCCTCATTGGCCGCGTTCATGACCGCCGTCATGGTGCCGCCCGCCCTTCCCGCCTCGTAGCCCAGCCTCAGACAGGGAAAGCGCTCGACGTCCGGGGGCAGGAATTCGAGCCGGCCCGCATCCGCCGGCTTGAAGGGAGGGAACCCTCCCGGCGTGCGTTCGGGATAGAAAAGGGCATAGGAAATGGGCCCCCTCATGTCGGGCTGTCCCATCTGCGCCATGACGGACCCGTCGATGAACTCCACGAGGGAGTGCACGATGCTCTGGGGGTGGATGACCACGTCGATCCGGTCGTAGCCGACCCCGAAGAGCCACCGGGCCTCGATCACCTCGAGCCCCTTGTTCATCATGGTGGCCGAATCGATCGTGATCTTTCTGCCCATTGCCCAGTTCGGGTGTTTGAGCGCGTCCGCGACCGTCACCTGCGCCAGTTCTTCCCGGGACGCCCGCAGAAAAGGCCCCCCCGAGGCGGTCAGGATGACGCGTCCCACGGTGCCCTGCGGGTTGCCCTCGATGCACTGGAAGACGGCGCTGTGTTCGCTGTCGACCGGGATGAGCCGTACGCCCTTCGACCGTACCCGCTCGATGACCAGCGGCCCGGCCGTGACGAGCGTCTCCTTGTTGGCCAGGGCCACGTCCTTGCCCGCCTCGATGGCTGCAAGCGTGGGGACCAGGCCCGCCGCGCCGACGATGGCCGAGAGCACGAGTTCGGCGGCGGGGGCCGCCGCGACGCTCCGGTAGCCGTCCTCGCCCCACAGAACAGTCGTGGAACGAGCCGGCCCGAGCCTCTCCTCGAGCCTCCGGGCGTGGCTCTCGTCCAGGACGGAGACGAGGGCGGGCCGGAAACGGCGTACCTGCTCGCTCAGCAGGTCGATGTTGCGTCCGGCCGCCATGGCGACGACCTGGAGCCGGCCCGGGTTTTTCGACACCACGTCGAGGGCGCTGACCCCGATCGACCCGGTTGAGCCGAGAATGGCGATCTTCTTCACGAGAGCACGTACGTCCTGTAGTAGTAGACAACGGGCACGATGAACAGCAGGCAGTCCAGGCGGTCCAGGATCCCGCCGTGTCCCGGCAGGATCTCGCCGGAATCCTTGGCGCCCGATGCCCTCTTGATCAGCGATTCGAACAGGTCTCCCAGCTGCCCGACGATCCCGCCCGCAAGGCCGATGAGGGCGATGTGCCCCGCCGGCACCTCGGGCAGGAGGAAATACCGGTAGATCAGGCAGCCCGCTACGCTTCCCGCGGCAAGGCCCAGGAGACCCTCCACGGTCTTCCCGGGGCTGACGAGGGGCATGAGCTTCCGCCGTCCGAAGGTCCTGCCCACGTAAAAGGCGGCAATGTCCCCGGAAAAGGCAAGCACGATGACGAAGAAGATCCAGAGCACGCCCTTGTCGCCCTCCCGCAACAGGATGAAGTGCGAGAGCATGACCGGCAGGTACAGGTAGCCCAGGGTGTAGCGCGCGACGGGATTGAGATCGAGGGCGCCTTCCTTCACGCCGAAGAGGGTGAGGATGAAGACGAGCAGGGTCGACAGGACCGCAACCGCCAGGATCGCGCCCGGTCCGGCCGCGGCTGCGGCAAGGGGCGCCAGGAGCCCGAACAGCATGAGGGCGCGACTCTCCGCGCCGCCGGTCTTTCCGAAAACGAGCCGGTTGTACTCGAGGATCGCCACGGCGGTGACCGCGAGGATGAAGCCCGCAAAGACCCCTTCCGTGCCGAAGAATATGACGGCAAAGAGGATAGGGACGGCGACAATGCCCGTGACCCACCTCTTGACGTGGGAACTGGTCATGATCGTTTCTTCTGCAGCTGGTCGCTGGTCAGCCCGAACCGCCGCTCCCGCTTCTGGTACTCGAGGATCGCCTCGATCAGCTGCTCTTCGCGGAAATCGGGCCAGAGGGTTTCCGTGAAATAGAATTCCGTGTACGCCATCTGCCACAGGAGGAAATTGCTCAGGCGGTACTCCCCGCTGGTCCGGATGAGCAGGTCGGGGTCCGGTATGCCTTTCGTGTGGAGATAGTCCGCAAAACTCTCTTCCGTGATGGCCGGGGATTCGATGACCCCCATTTTCGCATCCTCGGCGATCTTTCGCACCGCCTGCAGGATCTCGTCGTGACTTCCGTAGTTCAGGGCAAGGATCAGCGTCATCTCCGTGTTCCCCGCCGTCTTCGCGATCGTTTCGTCCAGGACCCCCCGGACCCGGGACGGAAGCGCCCCCGTCTCGCCGATGGCGAGCAGGCGGATGCTGTTCTTCGTCATGGTCTTCAGCTCGGATTTCAGGTACCGCTCGAGAAGGGCCATGAGGGCGTTGACCTCTTTCTCGGGACGGCTCCAGTTCTCCGAGGAGAAGGCATAGAGAGTGAGATAGGTAATCCCGATCCTTCGGCAGGCCTCGACAATGCTCCGCACCGACTCCGTCCCCTTCCGGTGGCCTGCAATTCGCCCCAGGGAGTGATTCTGAGCCCACCGGCCGTTGCCGTCCATGATGATGGCGATGTGCCGCGGCAGGTTGCTTTTGTCGACTTGATCCATTCAGGCTCTATTTATCTATTTTCAATAATGAATTTTCGTTTGACTATCACAGCCCGCCGACATTTTCAAGGTCTGTTTCGCCCCGCCGCGCCCGGGGGCCCCTTCCTTCGTTTCTTCATCTGCCTGTGACCGCGTTATCAAGCGTCCTGCAGGGCTGTAAAAATGACGGGCGCAAGCCCCCTCAAAAAGCAGAAGTCAGGAAGCTGAGAAATGAAGCAGCTCGGAGAAGTGGACATGAGCGATTGACTTGCCCCCGCTCCGGGCTTCAGATCTTCTCGACGTTGCGGGTTCAACACCCACGAAGGATGCGCCGCCGCATCAACAGCCGTCATATTTCCATGATTTCCTTCTCTTTGGTCTGCGTCACCTTGTCCGCTTTTTCGATGAAGTCGTCCGTCACCTTCTGGACATCGGCTTGGAGCTTGAACAGCTCGTCTTCGGCGATGTCGCCGTCCTTCTTGAGCTTCTTGAGCTCTTCGTTGGCGTCGCGGCGAAGGTTGCGAAGCTTCACCTTC
>JALOPC010000273.1 GCA_025454095.1 Syntrophales bacterium
ATCGAAGATCTCAAGAAGATCAAGGAAAAGGTCCACTCCCAGACGGCCCTGCGCGAGGGCGGTCAGCGGGCCAAGGTGACCGTCCACATGGGCACCTGCGGCATCGCCTCGGGAGCCCGCGAGGTGCTCAACGCCCTCATGCGCGTCATCGAGGAGACCGGCGTGTCGGACGTCAACGTCACCACGTCGGGCTGCATGGGCCTGTGCAGCCGCGAGCCCCTCGTCACCGTCGAGCTGCTCGGCAAGGAAGCCATCAAGTACGAGAAGATGGACGAAATGAAGATGCGGCAGGTGTTCAAGCGGCATGTCCTGGAGGGGGAGATCCAGACGCCGTTCGTGCTGGCGAAAGGGGCGGAGATCGTTCGCTAGGAAAGCAAAAACCCATTCCCTGCTGTGGAATTTTTCGAGGGGAGGAAGAGAGTTCATGAAAGTTTTTCGCTCGCACTTACTGGTCTGCGGGGGAACCGGCTGCCACGCATCGGGCAGCATCGCCGTGAAGAAGATCCTCGTCGACGAGCTCAACAAGCGGGGCCTTTCGGAGGAGATCAAGGTCGTCGAGACGGGCTGCAACGGCTTCTGCGCCCAGGGGCCCATCATGGTCGTCTACCCCGAAGGCATCATCTATATGAACATCCGGGCGGAGGACGTTCCCGTGCTCGTCGAGGAGCACTTCGTCAAGGGCCGCCCCGTCGAGAGGCTCTTCTACAAGGAGCCGGGCAAGGAAGACCGGATCCCCTCCATGCAGGAGATCCCCTTCTTCGCGCTTCAGGATCTCCGGGTGCTGCGCAACCGCGGCCTCATCGACCCCGAGAACATCGAGGAGTACATCGCCCGCGACGGCTACGCCGGGATGGCCAAGGCCCTCACGGAGCTGACGCCCGAGCTGATCGTGCAGGAAGTCCTCACGTCGGGCCTGCGCGGCCGCGGCGGCGCCGGGTTCCCCACGGGTCTCAAGTGGCAGTTCGCCCAGCGTTCCCCGGGAGACGTGAAGTACGTGCTCTGCAACGCCGACGAGGGCGACCCCGGGGCCTTCATGGACCGCAGCGTCCTGGAAGCCGACCCCCACGCGGTGCTCGAGGGCATGGTGATCGCCGCCAAGGCGATCGGCTCGAAGCACGGCTACATCTACTGCCGCGCCGAGTACCCGCTGGCGATTCACCGCCTCAACGTAGCCCTCGGGCAGGCCCGCGAGATGGGCCTGCTGGGCAAGGACATCCTGGGCACGGGCTTCGACTTCGACATCGAGATCTACCAGGGCGCGGGCGCCTTCGTCTGCGGCGAGGAAACGGCGCTGATGACCTCCATCGAGGGCAAGCGCGGCATGCCGCGGCCCCGGCCGCCCTTCCCCGCCGTGGCGGGTCTCTGGGCCAAACCCAGCGTGCTCAACAACGTGGAGACGCTCGCCAACATCGGCCAGATCATCCTGCGCGGCGGCCAGTGGTACGCCGGCGTGGGCACCGAGAAGTCCAAGGGCACGAAAGTCTTCGCGCTCACGGGCGACGTCAACAACGTGGGCCTCGTGGAAGTGCCCATGGGCACGACCCTGGGGTCGATCATCTACGACATCGGCGGCGGCATCCCCGGCGGCAAGAAGTTCAAGGCCGCCCAGCTGGGCGGTCCCTCCGGCGGCTGCATCCCCATCCAGCATCTCAACGCCTCCGTCGATTACGAGAAGGTGGCCGAGCTGGGCGCCATCATGGGCTCGGGCGGCCTCATCGTCATGAACGAGGACAAGTGCGCCGTCGACATGGCGCGCTTCTTCATGGACTTCTGCAAGGACGAGTCCTGCGGCAAGTGCACCCCCTGCCGCGAGGGCACGCAGCGCATGCTCGACATCCTGACCAACATCTGCAAGGGCAAGGGCAAGGAAGGCGACATCGAGCTGCTGGAGTCGATGGCGACGGTCATCAAGGACGCGGCGCTCTGCGGCCTCGGCCAGACGGCCCCGAACCCCGTGCTGTCGACCATCCGCTACTTCCGCAACGAATACGAGGAGCACATCCGCGACAAGAAGTGCCGCGCCGCCGTCTGCTCGGCCCTCTTCAAGTCGCCCTGCCAGCACACCTGCCCCATCGGCATGGACATCCCGGCCTACATCGCGCTGATCCGCGACAACCGGCTCGAGGACGCCTACAAGGTGATGATGAAGACCAACCCCTTCCCGTCGGTCTGCGGGAGGGTCTGCGACCACCAGTGCCAGACCAAGTGCCGCCGCGGCCTGCTCGACGAGCCCGTGGCGATCAAGTTCCTGAAGCGCTACATCAGCGACAACGCCCCGCGGCCTCAGGTCAAGCCCGTCGGCATCACGCGCAAGGAGAAGATCGCCGTCGTGGGCGCGGGACCTGCCGGCCTGACCTGCGCGCGCGACCTCGCCCTGCGCGGCTACGCCGTGACGGTGTTCGAGGAGCTCCCCACGCCGGGCGGCATGCTCAGCTGGGGCATCCCCTCGTACCGGCTGCCGAGAACGATCCTCGACAAGGAGATCGACGACATCCGCAAGCTGGGCGTCGAGATCCGCTGCAACACCCGGGTGGGCCGCGAGATCCCCTGGGGCAAGGTCAACGAGGACTTCGACTGCGTCTACCTCGCGCCGGGCGCCCACAAGAGCCAGCGCATGGGCGTGGAGGGCGAGGACCTCAAGGGGGTCTGGGGCGGTGTGGAGTTCCTGCGTGACTACAACGGCGACGAGGATGGCTGGAAGAGCGGCAAAAAGAGCCTCGGCTCGCGGGTGGCCGTCATCGGAGGCGGCAATTCCGCCATCGACGCCGCACGCACGGCCCTGCGCCTGGGCGCCGAGGTGACGATCCTCTACCGGCGCCTGCGGGAGGACATGCCGGCCGCGGCCGAGGAGATCGTCGCCGCCGAGCACGAGGGCATCAAGATCGAGTACCTCATCGCGCCGTTGCGCATCGTGGGCGCGAACGGGCGCGCCACGGGGATCGAGTGCCTGAGGCAGAAACTGGGCGATTTCGACAACAGCGGCCGCAAGCGCCCCGTCGCGATCAAGGGCTCCGAGTTCACCCTGAGCGTGGACACGGTGATCGCCGCCATCGGCCAGGCGCCGGACCTCTCCTTCGTGCCCGCCGAGAGCGGCGTGAAGGTCAACAAGTGGTCCTGCTTCGACGTCAAGGACGACATCGCCTCCCAGACGACCAACGCGAAGTTCTTT
>JALOPC010000274.1 GCA_025454095.1 Syntrophales bacterium
TCTCGAACTACCAGAATGCCATGAAGGCGCTCATCGACGAGGAGATCCTTCGAGCCGTGGAGCGCAAGGAAAAGAAGGAAACGAAGACCTTCTACGCCCTCACGGAGAGCAAGAGCCGCATCGAGGCGGTGCGGCAGAGGATCTTCCGGTTTCTGTAAGAAAAATCCCCCTCTTTGCCGCCCGAATCCGCTTCGCGGGGCGGCCCGGCAGGGAAGGAACCAGACAGGGTTGCGCACCCTGACGGGATGCGCCCCCGGTCCCCCTTTCATAAAAGGGGATGTAAGGGGGATTTGTCCGAATGAAGAAGCCCGCTTCGCGATCTGTGAAGCGGGCTCTCTTTTCCTTGATCCTTGTTGCTTGCTGCTTGAGGCTATTTCACACTGTAGAGCGCCTTGCGGCCCGGGTAGACCGCCGCCGTGGCCAGTTCTTCCTCGATGCGCAGGAGGCGGTTGTACTTGGCGAGGCGCTCGCTGCGGGAGGTGGAACCGCTCTTGATCTGCCCGCAGTTCATGGCCACGGCCACGTCGGCCATGGCGGTGTCCTCCGTTTCGCCCGAGCGGTGGGAGACGACCGTGGTGTAGCCGGCCGTCTTGGCCATCTCGATCGTCTCGAGGGTCTCCGAGAGAGAGCCGATCTGGTTGAGCTTGATGAGGACCGAGTTGGCGATGCCCTGCTTGATCCCCTTCTCGAGGATCTTCTTGTTCGTCACGAAGATGTCGTCGCCCACGATCTGGACCTTGTCCCCGAGTTCCTCCGTCATGAGCTTCCAGCCGTCCCAGTCTCCCTCGGCCAGGCCGTCCTCGATGGAGATGATGGGGTACTTCTTAATGAGGCCCGCGTAGAACTTCACCATCTCCCCGGCGTCCTTCAGGGGCTTCTTTTCCGCCGCCAGGTTGTACGTTCCCTTCCGGTAGAAGGAGCTGGCCGCCGCGTCGAGGGCGATGCAGACGTTGCCGCCCGGCTCGTAGCCGGCCTTCCGGATCGCCTCGACGATGAAGATCAGGGCCTCCTCGTTGGACTTCAGGTTGGGGGCGAACCCGCCCTCGTCGCCCACGGAGGTGTTGTAGCCCTTGGCCTTGAGGACCGCGCGCAGGGTATGGAAGACCTCGGCGCCCATGCGAAGGCCCTCCCGGAAGCTCCGGGCGCCCACGGGCATGACCATGAACTCCTGGATGTCCACGTTGTTGTCGGCATGCATTCCGCCGTTGAGGATGTTGAACTGCGGGACGGGGATGTCCTTGGCCGCGACCCCGCCGATGTATCGGTACAGGGGCATTCCCATCCGCTGGGCGGCCGCCTGGGCACAGGCCAGGGAGACGGCGAGGATGGCATTGGCCCCGAGGTTGCGCTTGGTCTCCGTGCCGTCGAGCTCGATCATCGTGTAGTCGAGGCGGCGCTGCTCGAAGACGTCCATCCCGACGATCTCCGGGCCGATCTTGAGGATCACGTTCTGAACCGCCTTCTGGACCCCTTTGCCGAGGTAGCGATCCTTGTTGCCGTCACGCAGCTCGAGGGCCTCGCGCTCGCCCGTGGAAGCCCCCGACGGCACCGCCGCCCTGCCGACGATCCCCGACAACAGCATGACCTCCGCCTCAATGGTGGGGTTGCCCCGCGAATCGAGGATTTCCCGCGCGTGTACCCGGATGATCTCGCTCATATCTCCTCCCTGTGATGACCCTTACCACAACCTCCCTCTCCCTTGAGGGGAAAGGTCTGGGTGAGGGGGAATAATCTTCTATAAAAATTTCATGCCGGACTCGATCCGGCATCCGGTTCCTCGGGGATTTCTGCCGGTCTATTATCGCATCCGCCGGCATTTTGCAAGCCGAAGTGAGCCGCGCTGCGCCCGATTCGGGTTTGCTTCGGGGGGCCGATGTGGTATACATTTTCGGGTATCGCGGACTCAGGACAGGGAACGATCCGGTGAACGACAGGCAAGAAAACGGGGAGAAACGGACCCGGCTTCACAATCACCTCAACAAGTGGTTCGAGACCGTCTCGGAAGAGTACGGCATGATCGAGCCGGGGGACCGGATCCTCGTCGGGGTCTCGGGGGGGACGGACAGCATGGTCCTCCTGGACCTGCTGCGGACGCCCAAGTACGTCATCCCCGGCGACTACTCCGTCACGGCCGTGCACATCGACCTCGGCTTCGAGGGCAGCGGCGAGGACGTGGTTGAGCTGGAGGACACCCTGCGGAAGACGGGCTGCGAAACCGTCATCGACCGCACCGACATCGGGCCGGTGGCGCACAGCGAGGTGAACCGGAAGAACCCCTGCTTTCTGTGCTCGCGGCTCAGGCGCCGCCGCATCTTCGAGATCGCCGACGCGCGGGGCTGCAACAAGATCGCCCTGGCGCACCACCGCGACGACATGATCGAGACGCTGCTGATCAACATGCTCTACGGCCGCGAGATCAGCACCATGATGCCCAAGCAGCGGATCTTCGGAGGGTCGCTCCACATCATCCGGCCGCTTGCCTACATCCGCGAGGAGCTGGTCAAGAAGTTCGCCCGCGAGAGGGGATTCCCCGTGATCGCCAACCGCTGCCCCACGAGCGTCAACTCCCGCAGGCGCTACGTCAAGGAGCTGCTCAACGCGCTGGAGAAGGACAACCGGCTTGTCCGGGACAACCTCTTTCGCGCCATGAAGAACGTCAAAAAGGACTACATGCCCCGGGGCAGAAACGATGGCTAAAAAGCAGGCAGGCGAGAAACCCATCTGCCAGAACAAGACGGCGCGGCTCAACTTCGAGATCGAGGACACCTACGAGGCCGGCATCTCTCTGGTGGGCACCGAGGTCAAGGCCCTCCGCGAAGGCAAGGGCAACCTGACAGACAGCTTCGCCCGCGTGAAGAACGGCGAGGTCTATCTCTACGACATGAACATCAGCCCCTACACCTTCGGCAACATCATGAACCACGACCCCCTGCGGGTCCGGAAGCTGCTGCTGCACAAGCAGGAGATCCGCAAGCTCTACGGCCGCACGCAGGAGAAGGGGCAGACGGTCATCCCGCTGAAGGCCTACTTCAAGAACGGCAAAGTGAAGATCCTGCTCGGCGTGGGGCGCGGCAAGAAGACCCACGACCGGCGCGAAGACATGAAGCGAAAGACGGACAAACGCGAGATGGAACGGGCCATGCGGGGGCGCAACCGCTGAGCGGC
>JALOPC010000033.1 GCA_025454095.1 Syntrophales bacterium
CGGGGCCGAGCGGCAAAACTGCTGGGGATGTCGCGCCCCACCATGATCTACCGCATCGAGAAATACGGCATCAAGGTCTGAACAAGACCCCGTGCCCCCCGGCATCCGCCTACCGGATGATCAGCCAGCGGTATTCCCTGACATGATCCAGGAATTCGAACACCAGCGCCTGCTCGTCCGTCGCGCACGCTCGGGCGTTGAAGATGAAGCGGGCCTTCTCTGCCTGGGAGTAGCCGATGAGCTCCAGAAGGCTCCCCGTCTCGACCTCCCGTCCGAGGGCGCGGGCGACCTGCTCGAGGTGAGAAAACCGGATGGTGTACTCCGAATGGGATGTCAGGCGGATCTCCCGAGGCCAGCCGTCCGTTGCGAGGCCCTTGACCAGAAAGGGCATCGTCCGGGGGATGACAGGGTCGCTCGAATGCTCCGACAGAAACGCCGGCACCCCTTTCCGGCAGACCGCCTCGACTAGCCGGATCGCCCCGATGTTGAAGTGAAACGGCCCGGCCTCGGGGACGGCCAGCCGGTAGCGGCGGATGACGGACCGCGCCTCCGGGGGCAGGTTCTTCGGGTCGAGCCCCGTCCAGACCGGCAGATCGCCGATCATTTCGTTGACGAGGAACAGATCCACCCCGGAGATCGCCGGCAGCAGCTCCAGGGCATCGCCCAGGACAAAGCTCACCCGGTCCTGCCAGGGCTCCAGGGCCCTGCGCTGGATGCCGATCAGGGCCCGCGAGAGATCCACCATGACGACCCGGTCCACGTCATCACGGTGGGCCTCCAGCAGCCCCCGCATGAGACTGCCGTACCCGCCTCCGATCTCGCAGATGCGGCAGCCCTTTCCGAACAGGCCCCTGTCCCGCAGGCGCTCCCCCAGGACGGCCCCGTAGCTCTTCGGCATTCCCAGCGCACGAAGAGTGGGCGACCCGGGACTGCCCAGGGATTCGCAGACGGTGAACTCCGTCATCAGGTCGATGGGGTGGTTCAGGTGGTAGCTGCGGGTGTCGTGAAGGACGGACACGGCTGTTTCAACCTTTTCCCTTTCGTCGCGGCAGGCCCGGGTGTATAGAGATCGAAGGAATCTACCCCTTCACGCCTTACCAAGATCCCTATCCCCCCGTCAAGCCCGGAGGATTCTGTGACCGACATCCCTAACACCCCCTGCCTGCGCTGCGGGACCTGCTGCATGGCCGACATGATCGCCGATGCCGACGCCGAGGACCTCGCGCGCTGGAAGCGCGAAGGCCGGGACGACATCCTGCGGGTTTACCGCGACGCGCTCTGGGTGGGCGATCACTTCCTGTCCGTGACCACGGGCATGACCATCCACGACTGCCCGTTCCTGGACTTCCGGGAGGGACATTTCACCTGCACGATCTACGCAACGCGGCCCCGGGTCTGCCGCGACTTCGAGCCCGGCTCGTCGTCGATCTGCCCGCAGCACGCCGGCAGGCGCCGCCGTTGACAGGCCCCCGATTCTCTGATATTTTCCGCGAGTCCCGGAGGCGCCGCGAAACCCGCCGTTTCCCGCGGCCGGAGCGCATGCCGCGCAAACGCCCGTTAACCACCAACCACCCTGAAGGAGGGGATCCCATGAAGAAAACCCTGTTTTTTCTGCTGGCCTGTTGTTTCCTCACCGGCATGGCCCATGCCCAGGACACGGTCAAGATCGGCTTGATGGCCCCGCTGACGGGCTCGTTCGCCAGCGAGGGCGCCGAGATGAAGCAGGTCCTCGAGCTGCTCGCCGCCGACCTCAACGCCAAGGGCGGCCTTCTCGGCAAGAAGGTCGAGCTGATCGTCGACGACGACGGCAGCGACGCCCGCACGGCGGCCCTGGCAGCCCAGCGGCTCACGACGAAGGGCGTCGTCGCCGTGATCGGCACCTACGGCTCCTCCGTCACCGAGGCCAGCCAGACCATCTTCAACGAGGCCAGGATCGTCCAGATCGCCAACGGCTCGACGGCCATCCGGCTCTCCGAGAAGAACCTCAAGTACTTCTTCCGGACCTGCCCCCGCGACGACGAGCAGGGCAAGGTGGCCGTGGACGCCATCGTGAAGACCAAGGCCAAGAAGGTGGCGATCCTGCACGACAACAGCACCTACGCCAAGGGGCTTGCCGACGAGGTGAAGGCGCCCCTCGAGAAAAAGGGCATCAAGGTCGTCTTCTTCGACGCACTCACCCCGAAGCAGAGCGACTACACGGCGGTTCTCACCAAGATGAAGGGTGCGGGCCCGGAGCTGGTCTTCTTCACGGGCTACTACAGCGAGGCCGGGCTCCTGCTCAAGCAGGCCAAGCAGATGAACTGGAAGGTGCCCTTCATGGGCGGCGATGCGACCTACAACACGGATCTGGTGAAGCTGGCCGGCAAGGAGGCCGTCACGGGATTCTCCTTCGTGATGCCGCCCCTGCCCAAGTACCTGCCCTCGAAGCAGGCAAAGGCCTTCCTGGCCGCCTTCAAGAAGAAGTACGGCAGCGAACCCTCGTCGCCCTACTCCGTGCTGGCCGGTGACGGGTTCCGCGTGGTCGCGGCGGCCATCGCGCAGGCCAAGACGACCGACGCAGACAAGCTTGCCGGCTACCTGAAGACCCAGTTCAAGGACAAGGACGCCCTGACGGGCACCATCTCCTTCAACGCCAAGGGCGACCGGGTCGGCGACGTCTACCGGTATTTCAAATTCGATTCCAGGGGCGAGATCGCCCTGCAGAAGTAGCGGGCACGACATCCGGTCCGCGGGGTTCAGGCCCCGCGGACCGGCCTTTTTCGATCCCCCTGCGTTTTCTTCGGCCGGAGAAGGGAATGGAGGGGGATTGAACATTCGGGACGGACGCGATGGAAGAATTTTTCCAGCAGCTGACCAACGGCCTCGCGGTGGGGAGCATCTACGCGCTCATCGCGCTGGGTTACACCATGGTTTACGGGGTGCTGAAGCTCATCAACTTCGCCCACGGGGATCTGTTCACCATCGGCGCTTACCTGGGGATGACGCTGCTGGCCTCCTTTGCCCTGCACGAAACGATCGGCCCCTTTCTGGGCCTGGTCGTGCTGGCCCTCATGGTCATGGGCCTCGTGGCCGTCCTGGGGGCGATCGTCGAGCGGACGGCGTACCGGCCGTTGCGCGAGTCGCCCCGACTCTCGGCCGTCGTCTCGGCTCTCGGGGCCTCCATCTTCCTGCAGAACGCCGTCATGCTCATCTACGGCGCCCGGTTCCAGGTCTACCCCGAGGGCCTCGTTCCCGAGACCTCCGTCGACCTCTTCGGGCTCTACGTACCCGTCGTGCGGATCCTCGTCCTCTTCGTGTCGCTCGCCCTCATGGCCGGGCTCTACGCCTTCATCCAGAAGACCCGGATCGGGACGGCCATCCGCGCCGCCGCCATCGACCAGGACGCAGCAAGGCTCATGGGGATCGACGTCAACCGGGTGATCCTTCTCGTCTTTCTCATCGGCCCGGCCCTGGGCGGCGCGGCGGGTCTCCTGGTGGGCATGCAGTACGGGCAGATCAATTTCACCATGGGCTGGACCTACGGCATGAAGGCCTTCACGGCGGCCATCCTCGGCGGGATCGGGAACATCCCCGGCGCCATGCTGGGCGGCATCCTTCTCGGGGTCATCGAGGCCCTGGGGTCGGCCTACATCTCGATTGCCTGGAAGGACGCCATCGCCTTCTTCGTGCTCATCCTCATCCTCATCGTGAGGCCCACGGGGCTCCTGGGCGAGAGGGTGGCGGACAAAATCTGAAGAGGGTATCGGGTCCAGGGAAAGAAGAATGAGGAATAAGAGCCTGTACATCTACGGGGTCATCTTTGCCGCGCTGGCCGTGGCCCCCCTGTTCCTCAACCCCTACTGGGTGGATGTGCTCAACAACGTGGGACTTTACGCCATCCTGGGGCTCTCGCTCAACCTCATCGTGGGTCACGCGGGCCTCTTCAACCTGGGGCATGCGGCCTTCTTCGCCGTGGGGGCCTACACGGCGGCCATCCTGAACACGCAGTTCGCCATCCCCGTACTGTGGCTCCTGCCCGTCTGCGCGCTCGCGGCGGGCCTCTTTGCCGCCGTCATCGCCCGGCCCATCATCCACCTGCGAGGCGACTACCTCTGCATCGTCACGATCGGCGTGGGCGAGATCCTTCGCATCGCCCTGACCAACGACATCTTCGGCGTGACCGGCGGGCCCAACGGCATCTTCGGCATCTCGCGGCCCACCGTCTTCGGTTACGTGATCCGCAGGCCCCACGAGTTCTACTACCTCATCGGGGCCTTCCTGATGATCACGATCTTTCTCTTCCACCGGCTGGAGAACTCCCGCTTCGGCCGGGCCGTCAACTACCTGCGCGAAGACGAGACCGCCGCCGAGGGAAGCGGCATCGACACGTCGCACTACAAGCTCGCCGTCTTCGTCCTGGGCGCCGCCTGGGCGGGCATGGCGGGCGACATCTTTGCCGCCAAGATGACCATCATCGCGCCCGAGTCCTTCAGCTTCTGGGAGTCCGTGGTCATGTTCGCCATCGTCATCCTCGGCGGCTCGGGGAGCATTCCCGGCGTGCTGCTCGGGGCGGTGCTCTTCGTGGGACTGCCCGAGGCTTTCCGGGACTTCGCCGACGCGCGCATGCTCATCTTCGGCGCCGCCATGGTCGTCATGATGATCGTCCGCACCGAGGGCATCCTGCCGCAGCGGCCGCGCTTGTACCCGCTTCCGGGACCGGGCGGGGCAGGGGGCAAGCCATGACGCTTTTGTGCCTGACGGGCCTGACGAAATCGTTCGGCGGCCTCATGGCCGTCAACGAGGTCTCTTTCGACGTCCCCGAGGGGGCCGTCGTGGGGCTCATCGGCCCCAACGGTGCGGGCAAGACGACCGTCTTCAACCTCATCACCGGCAACCACCGGGCCGACAGGGGAACGGTGCTCTTCGAGGGCACGGACATCACCCGCTGGCGCACCCACCGCATCGTCAAGCTCGGCATCGCGCGGACCTTCCAGACGATCCGCCTCTTCCAGAATCTCTCCGTGCTCGAGAACGTGCTGGCGGGCTGCCACTGCCGGATGCGCTCGGGCCCCGCCGCGGCCATGCTCCGGACGCCGGGGGCACGCAGGGAGGAGAAGGCGGCGCTCGAGAGGGCCCTGGCGGAGCTGGCCTTCGTGGGCCTTGCAGGGCAGGAAATGCAGCTGGCGAAGAACCTCTCCTACGGCAGCCAGCGCCTCCTCGAGATCGCACGGGCCCTGGCCACGGAGCCGAAGCTCGTCATCCTCGACGAGCCGGCCGGCGGCATGAACGAACAGGAGACGGCGGCGCTCATCGGCACGATCGGCAGGATCCGGCAGCGGGGGATCACCACCCTGCTCATCGAGCACGACATGGCCCTCGTCATGAAGGCCTGCGAGCGCATCGTTGTCCTGGAGTACGGTTCCCGCATCGCCGAGGGGACCCCCGAGGCCGTCCAGGGAGACCCGCGGGTCATCGAAGCCTACCTGGGGACGGAGGACTGAGGCCATGCTGCTCACGGTCCGCGACCTTCGCGTGAAATACGGAAACGTCGAGGTTCTCCACGGGATCAACCTCGACGTGGGCGAAGGCGAGATCGTGGCCATCCTGGGGGCCAACGGGGCGGGGAAGTCGACAACACTCATGGCCGTGAGCCGCATCGTGAAATCCTCGGCGGGGTCGATCGAGTTTGCCGGCAGGGCGCTGCACCGGCTCAAACCTCACGATGTCGTTCGGGAGGGCGTGATCCAGGTCCCCGAGGGCAGGCGGATCTTCAACACGCTCAGCGTCGAGGAGAACCTCGCGCTGGGGGCCTTCGTGCGGGCCGACGCCGCGCGCATCGCGAAGACGCGGGAGTGGATCTACGAGCTGTTCCCCATCCTGAAGGAGCGCCGCGACCAGCTGGGCGGCACCCTCTCCGGGGGTGAGCAACAGATGCTCGCCATCGCCCGGGGCCTCATGGCCGAGCCGAAGATCCTCCTGCTGGACGAGCCGTCGCTGGGGTTGGCGCCCCTGTTGGTCAAGGCCATCTTCCGAACCTTGCAGACGATCAACCAGGCGGGGGTCACCATCGTGCTCGTCGAGCAGAACGCGAAGGCCGCTCTCAGGCTCGCCAACCGGGGCTACATCCTGGAGGTGGGCAACGTCGTGCTGCAGGACTCGGCCGAGGCCCTGCTCGCCAACCCCGAGGTCCGGAAAGCGTACCTGGGCGGATGACGTACCAGCCTTTCGCAGTGCCTGCGAGGCCATTTTCTCTTGACAATCAAGCACTTCTTTCGGATAGTTCAGGCGTGATCGCAAATTAACAGAAAGGTCTCTTCCGTGAAGAAATCTCTTACGCGAGAAAAAATTGAAGAGATCCTGAGGCATGAAATGCCTCGTCTGCAGAAGGCGTTCGGAGTCAAACGGCTCGCCGTGTACGGTTCTTTCGCGAAGGGAACACAGACGGCAGCGAGCGATGTGGATCTCCTGGTCGAATTGGAGAAGCCCTTGGGGTTTGATTTCATCAATCTGTCAAACGAACTCGAAGGGTTGCTCGGGAGAAAGGTCGATCTTGTAACGCTGGAAACGATGCGCAGGAACCAGTCCAATCCTCGACACAAAAGACTGATCCAGGAGATTCAGCGGACACTTGCCTATGTCTAAGAGAAAAGACAGGGAATTCCTTCTGGACATCCTGGACGCGGTTACGAGGATCCGATCTTACACGGAAAGAATGCGCTTTGAAGATTTTGTCAAAGACAGCAAGACTCAGGATGCAGTAGTCCGAAACCTGGAGATTATCGGGGAAGCCGTCAAGAATCTCTCCGTATTGTCCAGGAATGCCAATCCGGAAATCCCCTGGAAAAGCATTGCCGGCATGAGAGACAAAATCATCCACCATTACTTCGGACTCAATCTTGAAATCATCTGGGCCGTCGTTGAGAAATAGCTTCCTGCACTGCTGGAAAATATCACACGAATGATCCCTCCGGATCCGGACGAACCGTCATGACGAAACCAAAAACCGGCAACCTGTCATCCGCAAAAAAACAACCGAAGAAACAACCGGCAGCGAAGACGGCAGCGCCGAACCCGCGCATCGAGGCCCTCGAGGACATCAAGCTCCGGGGGCTGTATCTGCACGGATACGCCATCACAGCCGATTCGGCCCCGATCGTTTTCGACACCGAAGAGTACCGGCGGCTCGTGGACCAGTTCCACGAGGAGAACCCGGACGTCGTCACGCCCGTCATCCACCGCGCCTGCCGGGAGAACTACGAGTTCTTCATGACCATGGTCGAGAAGGCCCTGAACCACGTCAGGGCCGAGCAGGCCGACTGAATACCCCCTGACACGCCTCGCTGTCCTGTGACAGACAAAACAAACCACGCGTCCGGCTCTGCCCCTCAACCAACTCAGCCTGCCGCACTCACCGGGGAGTCCTACAGGGGAGGATGCCCCCCCCGATAGAGTGTGTGCCTCTCGCCGATGACCGTTTCTCCGGATGGGGTCTGTGGTTTGCAACGTCGGTCTCGGACGGTTATCACAAAGGAAGTCTCGCCAGCGGGAACCCGCTGTGGATAACCTGTGGAAGAAATCGCATCCGCAGGGACGGCGTCGCCCTGGTCGCCTGAATGCCTCTCTTTCAGGAAAGTGAAGAAAAGAAGGCAGGGGAGTCAACAGATCTTTGTGTCTCTCGGGGCCGGGCCGTCGGCAGGGGTGATTTCCGAGCGGAAATCCGCGTCCGCCTTCTGTGCGGCTTCCCACAGGAGAATCGTGAGGACTTTCCTGGTGTAGTCGCAGGTGAGGTTTTCGCAGTAGGCGCGAGCCCTGGGGGTCAGTTCCTCTTCCCGGCCCTTGACGATCAATCGCTGAACCGGGCAGCCCCCGCCGCACAGATAGCGCCAATTGCAGCCTTTGCAGTCGGCCCTGCGGTCGACGTGCAGCTCATCCCCCATGCCCTGCAGGACGCTCATTTGCGGGTAGGTTCCATCCATGATATTTCCATAGCGATAGGCCGGCATGCCGACCAGATAGATGCAGGGATAGACGTCCCCGTTGACATCCACAACCGGTGTGTTTCCATAGGGTGCGCCGCATCCCACCACGGAGCGGTGCCCGGGGGCTATGTTTCCACTGTAGGAGCTGAACGGAAAAAGCCTCGATAGCTCCCACTCGTTGCAGTCGTGCAGTTGCTGCACCGATTCGCAGAGCTCACCGACCGAGGGGATCAGCGCATCGGGAAGGATTTCGCCGTCCGAATTCACGATGTTGACGGGGACAAATGCGCTGCCGCCCCCCCCAATCCGCTTGTGCAGCCTCGTTGTCTCCAGGACCTGCTTTTCGTTCAGGCCCGTCACCGTGGTTCTCAGGGAGACGGGTATCCCCGCTGCGACCAGTTGATCGACATGGCTGCAGATCTTGTCGAAGGAAGACCTGCCGTCCTTGAAGGGCCTGTGCGCGTCGTGGACTTCCCGGATCCCGTCCACGTCGCAGAGGACCGAAATCCGATAGTCCTTTGCCCATTGGATGAAATCCTTCGGCAGCATCCCCAGGTTCGTCGTCGCGTGGTAGTGCAGATTGAGCAGCGGGTGCCTGGGCTTTATCGTCTTTTCACAATAGAGGATGATCTCCTTTGCCAGACCCCAATTCAACAGGGGTTCGCCGCCGAAAAGCACCACCTCGAGGCGGCCGTCATCCCTGATTCGCGCCGCAAAGGTATCCAGCGCCCTGAAGGCCACCTCTTTCGGCATCGTCAGGTTGTCGTTCTTCCGGTAGGTCTCGCGGCCGTTCAAGCAGTAGATACAGGAAAAGGAACAGGACTGGGTCAGGAGAAAATAGGCGGACATCCCGTCCGTCTTGCGGTCCTTCATGTCGGGCAGGACGACGCGGGGAGACGCGGCCTCGTGGCTCTCCGCCGGGATCAGGATGTTGTGGGCCAGGAGAAAATCGACCAGCGCCTCATCCCCGGGGTAATCCTTCAGAATCTCTTTTCTCGTCCGGGGCCTCCGGCCGAGATACTCGACGAAGGACGCGATGTAGCCCCCGCCCTTCCTCACGTACAGGGGCAACAGGTTGCAGGCATTCGCCAGGAGCAGTTCGTCCGAGCCTCGATCGAGGCGAATGAGATGGTCGGTAACTCTGTACGCTGCTCTCTCCATCGGTTCCTTCACCACTTCTCCGCTTCCTGGTACGCGTATTGGCCGGCAAAATAACCCATCAGGGTCGGGCCTGCCTGCTCGGTGCGGTAGGTCCGCTCGAGCTGCTTGTTGGCGCGGACAATCACCCGGTTGAGCTCATATTGGTCGGCCGAGGTGGCGCCCCTCATCATGCTGACGGCCTTCTTTCGTTCCAGGCGGATAGCGTCAAAGATCGCCTTTCTCCCCGCGAGATCCGCCGAAACCTTCTTCAAAATGTTCCCTGCCCCTGTTGCCGCAAGCTCGGTTCCGATCTCCAGGCAAGCCTTCTTCAGCATGGCGGTCCTTGCCTCGGGCGAAAGGAAGGCATCCAGAACGAGCCAGCGCGTATTTCCCACCGCGGGGTCGGCGACGGCCTTTGCCGCCGTCAGCATTTCCGGGGCCGCCTGGATGGACGTCGCCCCCCGTTCCTTCAAATCCCTGACCATGTAGGCA